>DKGO01000060.1 GCA_002453315.1 Caryophanales bacterium UBA6768
AAATGTTTTGTCCGTTAGAACATCAGACATGGTGATGACGATGATTACTGGGGCGATCATAATTTTAGTTGTCATTCTTTTTTATAAGGAATTGCTCGTTAGTACATTCGATGAAACAATGGCAGCAACTTATGGATTGCCAATTAAATGGATTCATTATGGCATCATGGTGTTATTAACGATGGCAACTGTCGCCTCTTTACAAACTGTTGGAGTCGTACTAGTAGTTGCGATGCTCATCACACCTGCGTCAACAGCCTATTTGTTAACGAACCGTTTTTCAGTCATGATTATTTTATCGGCCTTTTTTGGCGCTCTGTCTGCCGTGATTGGGCTATATATTAGTTTTCAATACAACCTCTCATCTGGTGCTGTCATTGTGTTAGCTGCAACTGTCATCTTTTTACTGGCGTTTGTTTTTTCGCCGAAACAAGGTTTATTATGGCAAATGGTTCATACGCGTAAAGGAAAATCAGCTATTTAGAAAAAATTCATCTAACGATTCTTTCCCGATCGACGTCAATCGTTATATGATAGTTAAACTTGTACGATGCTTTTTTTATCTACTTACATGAGAATCATTCTCAATTAGTTTTTTGTTGTTAGAAAGGAGAAATGTTACATGAAATATTTAACATCATTATTTGTCGTGTTGTTTTCCGTCATGTTACTAACTGCTTGTGGTGGAAATTCCAATCAATCTTCAAATGATAAAATCAGAGTCGTCACAACATTTACTTTAATAGAAGATATGGTAAAGGAAATTGGTGGAGATAATGTAGAGGTACACAATTTAGTGCCAACGGGAACTGACCCCCACCAATATGACCCACTTCCTGAAGATATTAAGGCGACGACAGATGCCGATATTCTATTTTATAATGGGCTGAATTTAGAGGGTGGAAATTCTGGTTGGTTAGTGAAAATGATTGAGTCCGTTGGTCAAGATTGGGAACGAGTGTATCAATTAACAGATGGAATCGAGCCGAAGTACATTACATCCAGCGATGGGAAAGAGGAAGAAATTAATCCCCATGCTTTTCTAGACCCTATCGTTGGTATACAAATGGCTGAAAACACAAAGGCAGCCTTAATTGCAACCGACCCTGATAGACAACAGTTTTACGAAAAAAATACTGAAAATTATATCGACAAATTAAAGGAAATGGATGCATTATATGAAGAAAAAATAAGCCAAATACCTGAAAAAAATCGTATTTTGATTACAAGTGAACGAGCTTATCAATATATGGCAAATCGGTATGGTTTAAAGGAGGGGTTTATTTGGGCCATTGACACAGAGGAGAACGGCAGTCCTGAGCAAATAAAATCATTAATTGAATTTATTGAGAAAAATAACCCACCTGCTTTATTCGTGGAAACAAATGTTGACAAACGCCCGATGGAAACAATCGCTGCTGAAACAGGTGTAGAAATATTCGGAGAAATCCTCTCTGATGAAATAGGTAAACCTGGCGAAAAGGGTGACACTTACGTGAAGTTTTTACACCATAATATTGATGTTATTTATGAAGGGTTAAAATAAATGAATGTTATGATCATTACCCACTATCAAAAATCGATGGTGGGTTTTTTTAGTTGACTACTGTGCCTCTACTAAATTTTTCAGATAAAAATTCCCCTAAAGAGGTCCTAGGGGAATGTGGCATTAATTATATACTGTTAATCATCAAATTTATCTGTCACAGCACCAATGGCTGCACTTGATACGTTATGAGCATATTTTCCAAGCACACCTTTACCATGTAATGGACGTTGCACCCAGTTAGTACGACGTTTTTCAAATTCTTCATCTGACACATCGACTGAAATTTCTTGTTTATCGGAATCAATGGTGATGATGTCTCCTTCTTCTAATAGAGCAATTGGTCCACCTACCTGTGCTTCCGGTGTAATGTGACCGACAACAAGTCCATGGGTTCCACCAGAAAAACGGCCATCAGTTAATAATGCGACTTTTTCACCGAGCCCTTTTCCAACGAGAATACTGGAGATTGATAGCATTTCCGGCATACCTGGACCACCTTTTGGCCCAACATGACGAATGACGAGGACGTCACCTTCATTAATTTTGTCAGCTAAGACAGCATCTGTAGCTTCTTGTTCAGAATCGAAAACACGAGCCGGCCCTTCATGGTGGCTAACTTTCACACCTGAAACTTTCGCAACGGCACCAGTAGGTGACAAATTTCCTTTCAATACGATTAAAGGACCATCTTTCCGTTTTGGCTTGTCCAACGGCATAATGACATCTTGTCCTTCTTTTAAATCAGGAGCATTAGCAAGATTTTCCGCTAGGGTTTTACCAGTTACTGTTAAACAGTCACCGTGTAAATAGCCATTTTCTAACAACATTTTCATGACAGCTTCAACGCCACCAACATTGTATAAATCTTCCATGACATACTTTCCACTTGGCTTCAAATCAGCAAGATGTGGGACACTTTTCTGAATACGATTAAAATCATCAATCGTTAGGTCAACATCAATCGCATGGGCCATCGCTAATAAATGAAGCACTGCATTCGTTGATCCACCAAGAACCATAACGACTGTAATCGCATTTTCAAATGCCTCTTTTGTCATAATATCTTTCGGATAAATTCCCTTTTCCAACAGCTTGTAAACAACGTGTCCTGCTTCTTCACATTCTTCCATTTTTTCTTCTGAAGTCGCTGGTTTTGCTGCATTTCCAGGTAAGCTCATCCCCATTGCTTCAATGGCTGAAGCCATCGTGTTCGCTGTGTACATGCCACCACAAGACCCAGCACCGGGACAAGCAGCACATTCTACACGGTACAGTTGTTCAGCATCAATGTCCCCTTTATTATAATGACCAACACCCTCAAATACAGACACTAAATCAATGTCCTCACCATCTAATTTCCCAGGGCGGATTGTCCCACCATAAACAAAGACTGCGGGAACTTCTGAGTTAGCAATCGCAATCATACAACCAGGCATATTTTTATCACAACCACCAATTGTCACAACAGCATCTAAACTCTCTGCCCCAACGACAGTTTCAATCGAATCAGCAATTAAATCACGACTTGGCAGTGAATAACGCATTCCTTCTGTCCCCATTGAAATTCCATCGGAAACAGTAATCGTATTAAAGATCATCGGTGCCCCGCCAGCATCACGTGCCCCTTTTTTCGCCGCAACCGCCAAATCTTTAATATGTATATTACACGGAGTGACTTCGCTCCACGTACTTGCAATACCTATCATTGGCTTTTTAAAATCTTCATCCGTAAAACCTACCGCCCGGAGCATTGCTCGATTCGGAGACCTCACGACACCATCAAATACTTTACTATTTATTCGCAAATCTTTTTTCATCTGAATACCTACCTTTCTACTTACTACAATTATATGTTCGATAAATAAAATTTCAAACTATTTAGGCTCTTTTACTGTATATTTATACAAGCATGTAAAGTATAGAAAAATATCAACGTTTTGTTGATGATAGTTATAAATTGGAGTTGATCCATTTCTTAGTATTTTACGATTAACTTCATTCTATCGGATTCAATTCATTAAATTCTTTTATTTTGTGTCATATGAATTTTTTCACGACTATACCATCGCCATTTTCCTTCTATTACACGTCATGGGAGACCCTCACACGACTACTCAGCTGCAAATTCTTACCAATCAGTGGTCTTGAAAGACATTCCGATGACTACACTTCTACTATTTTCCATCAATTACATGTCATGGGGGATTCTATCATGACCACCTTTAACATCATTCATACTGAAAACTACTAATTTTTAACCGCTTCAATTAAATAAGAGGTAATTTTATTAATTTTCGCCTTTTTTCCAAACCCATTAAAATGATAAACAGAACAATAATGTAAAACACTTTCATTTTCCCGAACTATTTCACCATTAACAGAGGCGACATTACCGTGAGTAATAACATTTTCAATGTACAGTTTTTTTACCTTTACTCCATTTATTGGTTGCAACAATTTAGTTATGTTTTCTTTTCCATTCGTTGTTTTCCGGCCAACATGGTGCAATCTGACGTCATCAGTCACCGATTCGAGACATAAATCAATATTTCCTTTAGCAATAGATATGGTCAAATCACGTAACAACAATTTTTTCGGTGCATTCCCACAATCTGCCGCACAAATTATCTCCATCTCCTGGCTCCTTTATAAAACTAAATATTTGCAAATCACTTTTTCAATATCATCACTATGCCAAAGATAATCTCAATAATTGCAATACCAATGACATAAAGACCTATTGATGGGAGAGATGCTATTCCGAGAATGACGTGGAAAAATGCCGCAATAAATAATCCCAAAGATTTTTTTAAATAGACACTAAAAATCGCATAAATCAACGTGACAAAAATTGCAAAAAGGGATAGAATCGTTACAAATGAACCCATCATAAACCCTCCAAAAAACCTTTGATTTTGATACCGCTCGTTTTGTATAAGTAATGTCTATTTTAACATGGAAAAGGATACAAAAACACATTGTCATGAGAGTTCATTTTATCTTAAAAAGAAATGTAAAGGGAATTTTCATTACCATGAAATTAAAAATTAATTCAATCGTTAATAAATAAGGGATATACATGACTATTATTAGTTAAAAGAATCCTGTTGGCCCCTTTTCAATCTCGAATACCTTTAACTAGTAAGTATAGCATTTCATATTTATAGCTTTTACTTTTTGTTCGATTTTTAAGCTGCTCGTTGACGCTTCAATACTAGCATATTTAATAATATAAAGATTATTGTAAAGCTGATTAATACAATAATATCATTTGATACTTCTCGAAACCCATATCCACGAATCATAATATTTTGTAATGCATTAGTTCCATAGGAAAGTGGCATCACATCACTAATAATTTTAATCCATTTTGGTGCATCCGTTAAATCAAATATACCACTAAAAAAGAACTGTGGCACAACAGCAACGGGAATGAATTGCAGTAATTGAAATTCTGTCCGGGCAAATGTCGATAGTAACAATCCTAACGACAAGGCGACAGTTGCTAAAATAATATTCATCAATAGCAGCAATGAATAACTGCCGAGTCGGTCCACACCCAAAATATCAACAATCATTATTTGGATAATTACTGTTTGGACTACAACAAATAGAAAAAACCCTAAGAAATAACCGAATACGATAGAAGAGCGTTTTAAAGGAGTTGCCAGTGTCCTTTCCAATGTGCCTGAAGTTCGCTCTCGCAAAAAACTGATACCAGCTATTAGAAATACAAATAAAAAGATAAAAAAACCCATAATTGCCGGTGCAACTTGATCAAACAAATTAGCATCCTCATCATTATATAGATAATTGATTTCTGGTTTCTCCATGGAAATATCCGTTTCGGGAAAATCAATATCAATAGATTGACCTGTTTGTTGTGGCATTTTTTCTAATAATGATTTTAAATCATCTTGTAAATCCTCAAATTGTTCTTTCATTTCCTTACTTCGTTCTTTTTGGTAAGTTTGCAATGAACTTTGAATCGATTGTATGACCAAAGATTTTTTTGAAATATCCCCACCTTCAATTTCAATGAAAGGTCTATTGTCTTCTTTCATATAAAAATAGGCATCTATTTCCCGAGCCTTCATGGCATCTAATGCATCCGCCTCCGAATCATATTCAATCACATTTGCCTCTTCCTCTACAGCCTCTCGTAATGAATCAGTTATCTGGATGACTCCAATATTCGGTTCATCACTAGAGCTATCCATTATAAAATATAAAATGCTTAAAACAAATATAGGTGCTAGGAGAAGAAACATAAGTGTACGTTTATCTTTAATAACCTGCTGAACAACACGAGTAGCAACTGTAAATATTTGCATTAGTTTTCACTCTCCTTTAAAAAAGCATCTTCAATTGAACCATACTGTTGTATTAGGTTCTCTGGTGTTCCAGCATCAATAAGTTTTCCATCTGAAATAAGTAATAACCGATCACACCGCTCCGCCTCATCCATAACATGGGTTGAAATAAGAAAACCCATTCCTTGGGTTCTTAAACGGTGGAATTCTTCCCAAAAGATTCTTTTCAGTTTTGGATCAATACCTACTGTTGGCTCATCTAAAAATATTAATGTCGGTTCATGTATAAGACTAATTGCAAGACTAAGTCGACGTTTCATCCCGCCTGAAAAATGGTGAACCGCTTTTTTTGTTTCCCGCTCTAAGTTTACAAAGGTAAGGATTTTCTCAATCCGTTCTCTTAATCTCTTTCCTTTAAGTCCATAAAGCCGACCAAAGTAGGCTAAGTTGGATGGCGCTGTCAATTCCTCATATAAAGCATCCGCCTGAGCCATGTAGCCAATATTTTTCATCACTTTTAAGGAAGGTTGTTTTACATTAAGGACGGAAATAGTCCCTGCTAATGGTTTGGCCATGCCAATTAAGGCTTTAATCAATGTTGTTTTACCAGATCCACTTGGACCAAGTAATCCAACAATTTCACCTTTTCCGATGGAAAAAGTAACATCCTCTATAATTACCTTTTTTCCATATGCTTGAGTAACATTAGTAACATTTATCATTCTGACACCTCCAAATTAATTAACAGTTGTTGTTTAAGGTACAAAACGTTGTATAATTTAAGTATTACATATATTTCATCATTTTCAATCATCAATTTCCGTCAGTTTGTTAGTTAATTGACAAAATAATGGTATTTGTTTAGTAAGGAGGTTAAAAATTTGGGCAAAAAACACGACTTGCGTGTACTAAGGACTAAAAAATCCCTGAATGAGGCATTGTTGGTATTAATGGAAAAAAAGGATTTTCCCACGATTACGATTCAGGAGCTGGCTGATGAGGCAATGATTAATCGTGCTACTTTTTATTTACATTATGATGATAAATATGATTTGCTGGAAAAGTGTGTCAATGATAAACTTGATGGCATCATGTTAAAACATGTCATGCCGGTGAAGCATATTAATAATGGTATCTTTCATGCGGATGCATTTCGGGAAATTGTCATCGATATATTAAAAAGTGTTGAAAATAATGAACATTTTTTTAAAATTATGTTTAAAGCCAATTGCGACAACATGATTAAAGAATACTTTGTTAGAATGGTACATGAAAAATTCTTGCCGCAATTTGGAAAAGAACTAAAGGGGACCCGATTTGAAATTCACAAGGAAATGGTCATTCAAGTAGTTGTATCAATGATTTTAGGTGTAATGACTTGGTGGATTGCTTCGGAAGAAAGGGATAGCCCGGAGGAAATTTCCAAAATTATTGTTGGTATAGTTACAAAAGGGCCAGCTTATGCCCTTGGATTAACAACAAAGGAATAATAAGCAAAAACCTTCGCATAATTGTATTAGTCAAAAGTGTACACACTTTTCTTGACATTGATAATGGAAGGTTCAGCATTATGGTTTTGGCGGATGCTGGAAAAAACTAAAACACCCCCTAAGTGACGTTTTCCATTCACACTTCGGGGGCATTTCCAGTCATTTATTTTAAATAAAACGTTATTTCATCCACTCGGGTTTTCCAAATCCTTGAAACTCCGCATCAATGATTTCTTCAAATTCCGGTGATTCAATGATGGCAATAATATCTTTTGCCCAAGCTGTATCGATGTCTTTCGTATTGACGACAACACGGTTACGGTAATCATCAGGCATGTTTTCTAGTGCAATAGCATCTAACAAATCAAAGTCAGCTGCTAAAGCAAAATTACCCGGAACCGATGCAAGGTCTTCACTTTCCACTGTTCGCGGTAATTGGCCCGCTTCAATTTCATGAAACTTTAAATTTTTCGGATTTTCTTCAATATCCGAAATAGCCGCTACTAATGGATCTACATCATCAGCAATCGTAATTAACCCTTCATCCTGGAGCATAATTAACGTTCTTGCCAAGTTAGATGGATCATTGGCAACCGTTATTGTGCTACCATCCTCAATTTCATCAACGGAATCATATTTATTCGAAAACAAGCCCATTGGCGCTGTTGGGACAATTTTTAACTCAGATAAATCCATATCATTTTCTTTGGCAAAATTTTCATAATAAATTTTGTGTTGGAATAAATTTGCATCAATATCGCCATTATGCAAGGCATTGTTCGGTTGGATGTAGTCACTAAACTCAGTATTTTCCACTTTATAACCTTTTTCTTCTAGCAGCGGCTTCAACGCCTTATTTACCATGTCACTGTATGGTCCTGAAGTGGCACCGAATTTTAATGTTGTTTTCTCGGATTCATTTCCACTGTCGTTTCCACTTCCACAAGCTGCTAATAAAATAATTGTTAATAAAGAAATAATAACTAATAAACTTTTTCTCATTTTTCTATCTCCTTTAAAATTTTCAATATATTTTTATTGTTAAGACAATTTTCTAGAATCGAAGGCTTACACTCGCTTATTCACTCTTTTCGCTAAATAATCACCAGAAAATTGAATGACTTGCACTAAAACGATTAACACGATGACGGTCGTATACATGATGACATTATCATAACGATAATAGCCGTAACGAATCGCCAAATCCCCAATACCACCTCCTCCAACGGTCCCAGCCATCGCAGAATAGCCTACTAAACTAATCATCGTAATCGTTAAGCCACTAACAATGCCTGGTCGTGCTTCAGGTAAAATGACTTCCCGGATAATCGTCCACGGGGATGCCCCAACGGAAATTGCTGCTTCGATGACACCACGATCAATTTCCCGTGCTGACGATTCTACAATTCTTGCAAAAAACGGAATCGCTGCTACCGATAAAGGTACTGAAGCAGCTGTCGGACCAATTTGTGTACCGATTAACCATTTCGTAAAAGGCAGCAAGAAGACTAGCAATATAATAAACGGAATGGACCGGACTAGGTTTGTCATAACACCTGCGGCTGATTTCACCACTCTATTTTCCAAAAACAACCCTTCGTCTGTGACATATAACAAAATCCCCAATGGCATCCCAATCAAAATCGCAACGAGAACAGCAATGCCAACCATATAAAGTGTTTCAAAAAAGGCGATATTCATTTCAGGCAAAATACTAATCAAATGTTCAATCATGATAACACCTCCACATGATTCATGCGTTTTTCTAAGTAGTTAATGGCAGCTTTTATGTTGTTCGCTTCCCCTTGAACCTCCATAATAAAAATTCCCAATGGGGCCTCATTAATATATTCAATTTTTCCATGTAAAAAATTAGCCGTGACGTCTTTTGCCTTTAACATGTCAGAAACGACCGATTCACTGGCAACTCCCCCATGAAATTGTAGTTTAATAATCGTTCCCGTACAGGCATCAAGCATCTTTTGGGGTACTTTAAATTGCAATACTGTTGAAATAAATTGTTTCGTCAAATCACTTTTCGGATAGGCAAAAATATCGTATGTTTTTCCTTCTTCTACAATTTTTCCGTCTTGCATAACGGCACAACGATGGCAAACTTCCTTCACAACTTCCATCTCGTGAGTGATTAATACAATCGTAATGCCAAGCTGCTCATTAATTTTTTTCAAAAGTTCTAGTATTGATTTTGTCGTTTTCGGGTCTAATGCAGAAGTCGCCTCATCTGATAACAGCACCTTCGGATTATTCGCCAATGCCCGTGCAATACTGACCCGCTGTTTTTGTCCACCACTTAATTGAGCGGGGTACACATTTACCTTATCTGACAGTCCAACGAGTTCAAGTAACTCCTTCACCCGTTCCTTTCTTTTTTCTGCGGAAACACCAGCAACCTTTAATGAGAAGTCGACATTTTCAGCCACTGTTTTCGTGGAGAATAAGTGAAATCCTTGAAATATCATCCCAATCGATTGGCGGGTTTTCCTTAATTGCTGATTCGATAATTTTAATAGATTAACCCCATCGATGATGATCGATCCTGATGTCGGCCTTTCTAGCAAATTCATACAGCGAAGTAGCGTACTT
>DKGO01000179.1 GCA_002453315.1 Caryophanales bacterium UBA6768
TTTTCAGTTAAAAGTGTGCTTGGTGCATATTTATATAATTCACCCAATCCTGAAACAGAATGAGGAATCATCCGTAATAAATCCCCGGAAAGTGTGTAGGTAAACAATAACAGGATAATGATATAAAGATCATTGACCTTCAACATTTTCAATGAATGAATCATAAAAAAACCACTTAGTATAATTGGTAACATATTGCTACTAGCCATTAAAAAATTGCTAATTGTTTGTTCCTCACTCATCAATAGTCCCTCACCAAGTCCAATAATTAGCACGAGACCAAGGCAACATACTGCCAGAAAATAACTTACTGTCAACAAAAGTTTTGACCAATAAATTGAACTCCTAGATATACCAAATGATATGGATTGTTTAATGACGGAGCTGTCCCTCCCAGTTAATGTTCCATTAAAAAGAAAAGAAACAATTAAAATTAACAATCCACCACTAATAACGTTTGAATATAAAAACAGGCTCGTACTGTACGGGAAATTTGGATCAGCTTTCGGCATTAAATACAAAACAATTGCTGCTGCCGTCATAAGCAAAAAACAAATAGCAGTCGTTATATAAAGACTTTTTTTACGCAATATACGATAATTTTCACTTTTCACATAATTAATCATTTTAAATTCCCCTCCACTAGCCCTAAGAAATATTCTTCTAAATTCAAAGTTTCTATCCGAAATTCCATGACGGAAACATTATTTTCAATAAGGAGACGATTCATCTCAGCACCTTTTTGAACATAATTTTGAATCGTAATGGTATCGTCAGGAAGGGTTTTATATTCGATATCCTTATATGACTGCTCCAATAATTGTGCTGCCTTTGACACTTTATCGACTTTCATTAAAATTTGCTTTTTACTTTTATCATCCAATTGTTCTTTGCTTATATCCTCAACAAAAACACCATTTTTGATAAATACAAATCGTTTTGCAAGCAATTGTAATTCCGTAAGTATATGGCTTGAGACCAATATCGTCATATGTTTCTCCTCATTCAGCTTCAATAATAACTTACGAATTTCCATAATCCCCTCAGCATCCAACCCATTAGTCGGCTCATCTAATACTAAACAGTCTGGACTGCTTAATAAGCATAGTGCAATACCTAATCTTTGTTTCATTCCCATTGAATAGTTTTTAAACCGTTTATTTTTTTCATTTGCTAAATCAACAATTTGTAATACTTCGTAAATGCGCTTTTTCTCCACCACTCCCCGTTGAATCCGAAAATACTCTAAGTTTTGTGTAGCAGTAAAATCCGGGAAAAACCCGGGTGACTCTATCATGAAACCCATTCTTTTTTTGGCGTCATTTAATTCATTACCTGATTTACCAAATAATTGCATTTCCCCAGAAGTCGGCATGACCTGTCCAGCCAGCATTTTAAAAAATGTTGACTTCCCTGCCCCATTCTTACCTATTAATGCACAAATCTCACCTTTTTTTAATGAGAAATTAAGTGGTTGAATTACTTCTTCATTTTTAAAGGATTTCGTTAATTGATGTGTCTTGATTATTGTATCCACATGCTCACTTCCTCTCTAAAGCCTCTTTATGCCTATAGTTTAGCTTAGATATTGTTAATTTCCCTTAAGCAAAACATAAAGAAATCTTAAAGAATTTACACTAACATGAATCCAACTCCCCAAATGGTTTTTATATACTCATCGGAAGTGATTTCAGCCATTTTCTTACGAATATTTGAGACGTGGACACTAATCGTATTGTCATCACCTAAATATGGCCCTGTCCATATTTGTTCATAAATTTTCTTTTTAGAAAAAACATGTTCTGGATTACTTACAAACAAAGATAAAATATCAAATTCAGCAATGGTTAAAATGAGCTCTTTGTTTTCAAGGTAAACAGACCGTTTGTCATAATTAACTTCTAATGACCGCCAAACCATTTCAGCCGTTTGTGGCGAATAACCCCTTAATTTACGTAATTGTACTTCGACTCTAGCTAATACCTCTTCCTGGTTAAACGGTTTTGTAATATAATCATCTGCTCCCATTTTCAACACTTGTACTTTGTTTTCTATATCAACCTTGGCCGTAATAACAATGATGGGTATCATACTTTTTTCCCTTATTTTACTAATCAATTCTTCGCCACTCAATCCCGGCAACATAAGGTCCAAAATCATTAAATCATATGAATTACTTTCTAATTGTAACAATCCCTCTGTACCAGAATATGCTGGAACGGAATTCAAGCCTGCTTTGGTTAAAATTTTATTCAATAACTTATTAATTTCTGGGTCGTCCTCAATGACTAAAATCCGCTTATATTTCATGATCATCGTCACCTGTCTTATTTTTTATGATAAATTTCTTCATATGTTATTGCTTCAATAGTATCATATAAATAAAAGAGCATTAAAATCGAGATGAAATATAAAGATCACTTATCTTTTATTAACATCATTAGATAATGAATCAAGACAACAAAGGTATGTTTGATAGAGGTCAAAACATACCTAAGTAAAGTGTATGGAAATAGACGGTGATAATAATGATAACTAGTGGAAATCCTATATCCCGGTTAGTAATCCCCCGCTATATTGATGATCCAAACACTGGACCATCATGTAGCAAGTAGCTGAAGAAAAGAGAGTATTGATGCAAATACCGTACGTAACATACTAAACTCAATTTTACTTTTTACTTCTTTTAATGGTCGATTTAAATGGCCAAAATGCAATGAGCAAAATAAACCCGAGTATCATTGTACCAAACGGATAAGAAAGTGGGAAAAATAACGTCGGATAACCCTCCCAAAGATCTGTATAATAACCAATTCGATGCGGTCCTAATGTGCCCTTATTTAATAGTTCTGTTTGTAGTGGATCTCTGTTAGTAAAACTGAAGGACTGTTGGGATATTTCACCCACTTCATTAATCGAATAAAGTTGATACGTTAATTTTTCGTCTGGTACCCATCCAACAATATCACCGTTTGGCTTTTCTTTTGTTAATTCTCTCGTTTTCTTTAGTATGATGAAAAAATTTGTCTCTTTCTTTTTTAAATCTTTCACTTTAAGATAGGCAATTTCACCAAAATAGCGATTTAATCCAACTTCTTCGACCCTTACTGGATGTTCATCTAAAGTATCGACTATTGAGCCATTTACCTTTACTGAAATATTTGCTAAAGCTATTTGATTATCCCATGGATCATAGTGACTCTCTGCATCTATGACTGTTTCAGCAATTTCTATCGTATTTTCCCCAAAATGATATGTTGAATCTGTCGGTGGGAAACCTTCACTAACGTTGATGATTTGATATTTAGCTGCCATTCTTTGGTCATGAAGTAGCTCAAGCATCATAATGGAGGACGTGGGAAGAGACAGTATCAACAACAAAATTCCGATTGTAAATAAAATATATCTTTTTAACATGGATGCTCCCTACCTTGTCA
>DKGO01000090.1 GCA_002453315.1 Caryophanales bacterium UBA6768
CATTCGTGATGGTGCTACTTGGACAAATGGGGATCCAGTAACAGCCGGAGATTTTGAATACGCATGGAAATGGGTACTAGACCCTGACAATCCAGTAGACTATTCATATCAACTTTATCCAATTAAAGGTGCAGAAGCAGCTGATGGTGGTGAGGGATCATTGGATGATGTTGGTATTACTGTTGAAGACGATCAAACTTTAGTTGTTGAGTTAGAACAACCGACAAGCTATTTCTTAGAATTAACAGCATTCCATACTTACTATCCTTTAAACCAAAGTGTTGTTGAAGGAAACGATGAATGGGATTTAGATGCAGGCGACGATTATGTGTCAAACGGACCATTTAAATTAGTTTCATGGGATCATAAAGACAAAATTGTCATTGAGAAAAATGATGATTATTGGGATGCAGATACAGTTAAATTACAAACTGTTAACATGCATATGATCGGTGAAGAAAGTACAGAACTACAAATGTATGAAAATGGAGATTTAGATTGGGCTGGTGACCCAACAGGTTCAATTCCATTAGCAGCAATTCCTTCTATGAAAGCTGACGGAGAACTTGAAATTTCAAACCGTGCAGGAACATATTACTACACACTAAATCATGAAGATGAAATCTTTAAAAACGTTAATATTCGTAAAGCATTTTCTTTAGCAATGGATCGTACAGCGATTGTTGAAAACATTACACAAGGTGGACAAAAACCAGCAATGGGCTTCGTACCACCATCAATGTTCCCAGAAAATGAAGATGGATATTATGAAGATAACGATGTTGAAGGTGCAAAAGAATATTTACAAAAAGGTTTAGAGGAATTAGGCTTAGATGAACTTCCTACTGTATACTTATCATATAATACAGATGAAGGACATGAAGCAATTGCTCAAGCTGTTCAAGATATGTGGAAAAAATCATTAGAAGTTGATGTTGAGTTAAGTAACGAAGAATGGAACGTTTACCTAGACTCATTAGGAAACGGAGATTACCAAATCGGACGAATTGGTTGGATTGGTGACTTTAACGATGCGATTAACTTCTTAGAAATCTTTGAAACAGTTGGTGGAAACAACTATACTAACTGGGAAAGTTCTGAATATCAGGACTTATTAAAAGCTGCACGTGAAGAGCTTGATCCTGATAAACGTTATGAGCATATGAGAGCTGCAGAAGAGATATTTATGGATGAAATGGTAGTGGCTCCTGTTTACTACTACACTAATGTTTATACACATAAAGATTATGTGAAAAACATTAAAGTAGGCCCACTCGGTGTTATCCAATTCAAATGGGGTTACATTGAGCATTAATTAGTAAAACAGATTTATTCTTTATGTGAAATAAGAGGTGAAATATATTTCACCTCTTATTTTCATTGGTGGATATTTATTTTACATTGGAGGTGTAGTCAGGTGTTCAGTTATTTGCTTAAACGTCTCTTATATATTGTTATTTCTTTGTTCTTTATTGTGACCATCACATTTGCTCTCATGAAATTTGCGCCAGGTGGGCCATTTACTTCAGAAAAAAAGCTCCCACCAAAGATTGAAGAACAAATGAATGAAGCATATGGATTAAATGACCCAGCCCACATACAATATTTTCGTTATATCAAACAAATTGTTAAATGGGATTTCGGTCCATCGTATAAATATAAAGGACAAAGTGTTAACGATATTATCAATCGAAGTTTTAAATATTCTTTCATACTAGGAATGGAAGCGATTTTTCTTGCATTATCCATCGGTATTTTACTCGGGGTCATCGCCGCACTCTATCATAATAAATTCGGGGATTATGCCGCCATGATTATTGCCGTTCTCGGTATATCTGTACCAAGCTTTATATTGGCAACCATATTACAGTACGTATTTGCCTTGGAACTAAAGGTCCTGCCGATAGCCAAGTTTGATTCCTTTGCACATAGTGTATTACCCGCTATTGCACTTGCCACTACTCCATTAGCATTTATTGCCCGTTTAATGCGTGCAAGCATGTTGGATGTATTAAATTCAGATTATATTAAAACGGCAAAAGCAAAAGGGTTAAATGCTCGGGTGACCATTTATCGACACGGAATCCGTAATGCTATTTTACCAGTCGTCTCCTATTTAGGTCCGTTAGTAGTCGCTATTTTAACGGGGAGTTTTATTATTGAAAAAATCTTTGCCATACCAGGTTTAGGAAATGAATTTGTTGAAAGTGTGACTAACCGTGACTATACAGTCATCATGGGAACGACAGTATTTTTTAGTATTCTTTTATTAATATCTATTTTATTAGTCGATATAATCTATGGATTGATAGATCCCCGCATGAAAATTATCGGTAAAGAAGAGGGGGATCTGTAAATGTCAAAAGTTCAATTAGATCAGGCTGACTTTGAACCAATTTCAATGAAGCAAGCTGATGCTGAGAAAATTTCAGGTGAGAGTACCTCTTTCCTAAAAGATGCCTGGCGTCGATTTCGAAAAAACAAATTAGCGATTGCGAGCATTGTGTTTATTTTGTTTTTAGCATTTATGGCTGCATTTGGAACAGTCATTTCCGGACAAAATTATTTTGATAATGATTTAATTAATGCCAACAAACCAGTATCAGCGGAGCATTGGTTTGGAACAGACAACCTAGGTCGTGACCTATTTGCCAGAACATGGTATGGGGCGCGGATTTCATTATTTATCGGTTTAATGGCTGCATTTATTGATCTCATTGTTGGGGTGATTTGGGGCTCTGTATCCGGCTATGTCGGTGGAAAAGTAGATGAGTATATGATGCGGATTGCTGATATTTTAACGAGTGTTCCATATTTACTCGTCGTTATTTTATTACTAGTTATCATGCCGAAAGGGCTTTGGACGATTATCTTTGCCATGACAATTACTGGTTGGATTAATATGGCACGGATCGTACGGGGACAAGTCATGCAATTGAAAAGTGAAGAATATGTCCTCGCGGCAAGGTCGTTGGGCGCAAAAGGCATGCGTATTATGTGGAAGCATTTGATTCCTAATACATTAGGACCGATATTAGTTACGTTAACGTTAACAGTGCCAACAGCTATTTTTACAGAAGCATTTTTAAGTTTCTTAGGGCTTGGCGTTCCACATCCAAAAGCGAGCTGGGGTACAATGACATCAGATGCATTGGATGCTTTACGTTTTTATCCATATCAATTATTTTTCCCAGCATTTTTCATCAGTATTACGATGTTGGCATTTAATATCATTGGTGATGGATTACGAGATGCATTTGATCCAAAAGACCGCCGATAGTAGGGAGGTAAACATAAATGGAAAAGAAAGTATTAGAAGTCAATAATTTATCAGTGTCATTCCATACCTACGGTGGTGAGGTACAAGCAGTTCGTGATGTGAGCTTCCACTTAAATGAGGAAGAGACACTTGCCATAGTAGGGGAATCTGGATCAGGAAAAAGTGTGACAGTACAATCAATTATGAGATTAATCTCAATGCCTCCTGGGGAGTTTAAATCGGGTTCAGTTTTATTAGATGGGGAAGAACTGATTGAAAAATCAGATAAACAAATGGAACAAATTCGCGGAAAAGAGATGGGGATGATTTTCCAAGATCCGATGACATCTTTAAACCCAACGATGAAAATTGGCCGGCAAATAACAGAAGGCCTTTTAAAACATCATGGATTATCAAAATCAGAAGCGAAAAAGCGTGGAATTGAGTTATTAAAATTGGTTGGGATACCTAATGCCGAAAGACGTATTAATCAATATCCGCATGAATTTTCTGGCGGAATGCGGCAAAGAGCAATGATTGCTATAGCCCTTTCCTGTAATCCACGAATTTTAATAGCTGATGAACCGACAACAGCGCTTGATGTAACGATTCAAGCACAAATTTTAGACTTATTAAAGGATATACAAAAAGAAACAAAAACAGCGATCATTCTCATTACTCACGATTTAGGTGTTGTTGCCAATGCAGCATCACGTGTCGCTGTCATGTACGGTGGAAAAATCATTGAAACTGGCACAGTAGATGAAATATTTTATTATGCGAAACACCCATATACATGGGGATTATTAGGGTCAATGCCTAAATTAAATGATGAAAATAAAGAATTAAAATCTATTCCAGGATCTCCACCAGATTTGAAAGATCCACCGAAAGGCTGTCCATTCGTCGCCCGTTGTCCTTATGCGATGAAAGTATGCGAAGGAAATATGCCGGAATACACAGAAACGTCCGATACACATAAAACTGCGTGTTGGTTACTTGACGATCGGGCGCCCAAAGTATCTCCACCCGAAGATATTTTAGCAGGAGGGGTGAGAGAAGATGAGTGATCAACGGGAAAAACTAGTCGAGGTAAAGGATCTAAAGAAGCACTTTAAAATTAGTCGTAAAGAGATTTTAAAAGCTGTTGATGGAATTAACTTTGATATATATAAAGGGGAAACCTTTGGACTTGTGGGAGAGTCGGGTTGTGGGAAATCTACTGCAGGTAGAACAATCATGAGGTTGTACCAAGCCACAGACGGTGAGGTAGATTTTAAAGGTGAGCGGGTTCACGCTGAAAAAACCGCCAAACAACTACAAGAATTTAATCAGACAATGCAAATGATTTTTCAGGATCCATATGCATCCCTTAATCCACGGATGACGGTTCTAGATATCGTTGCAGAGGGGCTAGACATTCATGGACTGGCAAAATCTAAAAAGGCTCGGAGAGAGCGTGTCATAGAATTATTAGAAACAGTTGGTTTGGATAAATCACACGTCAATCGTTACCCACACGAATTTAGTGGCGGACAAAGACAACGAATTGGTATTGCACGAGCATTAGCGGTTGATCCAGAGTTTATTGTAGCTGATGAACCAATTTCAGCGCTTGATGTTTCTATACAAGCCCAAGTGGTAAATTTAATGAAAAAATTACAAGAGGAACGTGGGCTCACTTACCTTTTTATTGCTCATGATTTATCGATGGTTCGACATATTAGTGACCGTGTCGGAGTGATGTACTTAGGGAATATGATGGAAATAGCAACAAGTAAGGATTTATATGAAAATCCTCTCCATCCGTATACCCGGGTATTATTAAGTGCAGTACCTGTTCCGGACCCACAAGTTGAGCGTTCACGGGAAATTATTCAGGTAACGGGAGAATTACCAAGCCCAATTGACCCACCAAGTGGTTGTGTATTTAGGACTAGGTGCCCGTTTGCAACAGACATTTGTGCAGAGGTGAAACCTGCTTTCCAAGAATATGAAGATAACCATTGGGCAGCATGCCACATGTTAGACGATAAATATAAACACTTATTTTAATATATAGTAAGCATAGTAATCCTGGGGGAATTTTTAGGGGAACTGTGCTTTTTTGTTTGGGAAAATCTGGGCTTATTCGGAAAAATTAAAGCCTTAGAAAATTTGGAGTGATCTTTGTGGACGAATTTGCGGCGATAGTCGAGGGTGGTTTGATACAAATTTATCATTTGAGTGGAAATTACACGATAGAAATCATTAAAATATTACAATTTTATAGGACTAAAGCATTATATTTTGGTGAAATATGTCGAAATTGTGGACATCTAGTCATATTTATGTGTATTGTTAGTATATAATACTGTATAATATTTGACAAGTGAATCGATAAAGGCAAACCTATCGAAAGATAAGGACGCAAAACTACGAGCCTAAAGCAATATTGCTATGGCAGTCGGGTTACCGAAGGAAACTATTACGTTCTAAAAAGCGAACCATATTTTCTTTGGTTCGTTTTTTTGATGTGTTTCTTACTTGCAAGAAAACTATTATAAGAAGGGAGGCTTACAATGTCTTTCACCTGTTTTCTCAGGAAGGAAAAATTTCACCATTATTTTCAGCCGATTTACAATTTGCATACGTTTGAAAAGTTAGGTAAAGAGGCACTAATTAGATCCTCCAGTTATCCTAATCCGGAAATGATTTTTCAAAAGGCTAAAATAGAAGAGAGTCTTTATGAATTAGATTCACGGTCAATAAATAAAGCTATTTCAACCTATCAATCAGCAACTCAATCGACGGACAATGAGTATCTTTTTTTAAATGTTTTACCATCTACTATTTTAAATCACGATTTTCCGGCCTTTCTCGATCTCAAGATTCATGAGACGCAAATTAATAGTAAACAAATTGTCCTTGAGATTTCTGAATCTGAAACAATTGAAGATTTTGATACATTTAAAACATGTCTCTCTAAAATTAAAAGCTTAGGATTTTTAATTGCGATAGATGATGTTGGCGTTGGCTATACAAATGTTAAATCATTGATTGAACTAGAAGCGGATTATTTAAAGTTGGATGGCTACTTTTCGCAAAATTTAAATGTTTCAAGAAAAAAACAATCTTTTATTGCCTTTTATGTGAATTATTGTAAGCAATATAAAAGTAAGCTAATTATCGAGGGATTAGAAACAATAGAAGACTTAGCGATGGCAAAAAGGCTAGGAGTCGATATTGGTCAAGGATATCTTCTGGGCAAACCAGCTATGATAAAGAAATCGATTTAAGGGGGTGAACTCTATGTTATTTATTGTGGTTTTGCAAACTGTATTAATCGTAATGTTAATAGGTTTGTTTTTTTATAAAACCTTTCTTGCCAAGGAAAAAAGTCAGAACTCAGCGGAGAAAGTAAATAGGGGGGGGGACGGGGTAACTACACGGAATTATATTGGTGCTAATTATAGAAGAACGTTTCGTGTAGGTGTAGATAAAAAAAATTGTTTAGTGAAGTTTGTGGAATTTGAAAATAATAAGTTCAATAAGTTGAAGGACAGGGAATTTGAATGTTATATTGAAAACATTAGTATCGGTGGTTTGAAATTAGTTTGTCAATATGATATTCCAATTAAACAAAGCATTATCATTAAAATAACTTTCAGTTTAAAGGAACAAGAGTTTTGCCTCACAGGAAAGATTGTAAGAAAGGAAAATTATCAGCATAACCAATTAGTATCTTACGGTGTTCAATTCCAGGAAATGTCCATGGATGAGGAGAGAAAGTTAACAAAAGTATTAAACCAAATTGTTGTGGAAACAAAGCAAAGACAAAGTGTGTAATAAATTTTACAGGTATGGGAAAGTTGAATTTATTATCGTCTGGATTAAGATGACTGAAGGGATCTTAACAAGGTAAAAATTAAAAATTAGGGTTTATTACATTCGAATAGGTGTTTTATCACACCATATTATTACAAGCATAGTTCTAGGGAAACTTTGCTTTTTTATTTTTTAAAAGGTAAGGCTTGATTTTTAATTAGTAGCGATTTAATGAGTCCTATGAATTATAGTTGTTAATATGACAAATGTTGTTTACCATTATTTATATGAAAAGGGACAATTTATGATAGGGAATAGGTACACTTTTATAAAGCTTTAATAAAATAAGAGTACACTATTTGAGTCAATGCGAATTAATCGATGATTCATTAATTAAGTGAAATCTATTTAGGTGGAATATCACTTTTTTCGGGGGAACTATTTTGGACGTACAAACATTAACTAAGGAAAAGAACAACAAAATATTCAGAATTTTATCGGTAGTGGCAATTATTTTTATCGCTATTAATTTGCGACCGGCCATTACTTCGATAGGGCCACTCATTGGCATTATTCGTGATGATGTTGGTTTTTCTAATTGGAGTGTTGCTTTTCTGACAAGCCTCCCCCTTATAGCCTTTGCTATGATCTCACCAATTGCCCCTAAAATAGCGAATAGATTATCAAACGACAAGGCAATCACTTTAGGGTTATTTGGATTAATGATAGGTATCGCATTACGGTCAATTTCAATGGTGTTTTTTATTTTTTTAGGGACTTTTTTGCTAGGGGCAGGCATTGCCATTTGTAATGTTCTATTACCTGCCTTAATTAGAGAAAAGTTTCCAAACAAAATGGCATTAATGACAAGTATTTATACGACTGGAATGGGAGTGATCGCCACTTTGGCAACAGCGGCAAGTGTGCCATTGTTGGGTGTATTCAATGGAAATTGGCAATTTTCACTACTCGTTTGGATTAGCCCAGCCATTATCGGAGTAATATTTTTTGTCATGACTAGTTTGAAAACTAAAAAGGCGACTAAAAATAGGGTGGGAATTTATGAACAAAGGAGTAGTAGCGCCATTTGGAGGTCACCATTGGCTTGGAAAATTGCTATTTTTATGGGTTTTCAATCATTATTGTTTTATGTGATGATTTCGTGGTTACCAGAAATATTAATCGATGCTGGAATGAGTCGAACGATGGCGGGATATATGCTTTCTTACATGCAATTAATCGGAATTCCAATTAGTTTTATTATTCCTATCATTGCATTGAAAATGAGATCACAAAGTCCATTAGTCATCATGGTGAATGCATTGTATATCTTCGGATTTATCATATTAATTTTCAAACCATCAATGTTCGTGACGGTCATGATTGTCACTTTTGCGGGATTTGCCCAAAGTGCCAATTTTGCCCTAGCATTTGTGTTATTTTCCGTCCGTGGAAAAACCGCAAAGGATGCTGCCGAGCTTTCGGGAATGGCCCAATCGATTGGCTATGTATTAGCTGCATCTGGTCCAATCTTCGTTGGGGCAATTTTTGATATTTCCAAGTCATGGACGATTCCGCTCATTATTTTATCGGGTATGGCTATCATTGTCATTGTGATGGGAATGGGTGCAGGGAAAAACAAGTATGTGTTTGAGTGATAGATTTGCTTCAATACCGCCAATTAAAAATGGCAATGGGGATAAAACTTTTTAGGTGGATGATTTTATTCCTTTGTGGATTAAAAAAAGCCTGACTATATTTGATGTTTTTAGACGAGATTCTGTTATTAAGTTTTATTGTCGCAATTATTTATAAACCCTACTAAATCGCGCAATTTAAGAATTTATCACAAGCGTTTCTTCGAGAAGAAACCACATTCCTAGAAAATCATGAAATTATCAAACACCAATAGAGTGTTTCATCGAACATGCGGGAAAAGAAATAGTGTCGCGCTTAACTTGATAAATCAAAATATTAAAGTTAATTTTTTTGATGTGATTTTGCCGGTACGCAGACAATGCGTATAACCTTTGACTATCGTCACTATTCAGAGATCAAAGTCTTAGTCTTCTTGCATGAAAATATTTAATGTTCAATCTCAGTCATTATAATTCGTTATTTCGGTATCAGATAAGATGAGATATATAAGTAATTATAGGCAGGGATAAATGTTATTTCAGGGAATTTAATAAAAATCACCAAACTGAAATAAAGTTTAAGAAATGCTTAAATTTATAACTTTGTATCAATAGTTTTTGATTCCAACTCCAACAAAATGCTTTCAATTTCTTCATCGCCACCAAAAAGTGGGTTTATTCTTCTTAATTGTTGCTTTGCTGTTTTCCACTCCCCATTTTTGATTAACCATTTCCCCATCCATACTGATAAATTGATGAGATCACTTTCTATTTTGTTTCGTAATTGAAGAAACCAATCATCAGATATTTCTATTAAATATCCCGGTGTAATTAATTGACTAAAGGCTTCTTGTGTTAGTTTATATTTTGTGTGTTCACATTCTTCATCAATCGCTTGTTGAACCTTGGATATTAATGATAATACATCGCTAGTTATATGCCCATTTAAGTAAACGCTATTTCGATCAATTACTAGGACAGGATCATGCAAAGAGTGATTGTTAATCAAACGTTTTAAATGATATAAATATACCCTCAAATTGCTTCTTGAATTATTTAAGGGGTTGTTAGGCCACAAGTGTTCACAAAGTTGATCACGACTTGCTGTTTGATGAAATACTAAATAGATTAGTAGTTGTTTAGCATAACGTTGATTCCAACCGTATACAATTTTTTCCCCATTAACTATTGCTTGAAAAGAATAAAGAAAATCAACTTGGATCGTATTAACTTCTTTCTTGTTTTTTGAACCCTTCTTATAGATACCTTCTGTGTAAACACGTATATTTTCAAAGATTTCATTTGTAATTATATCTTCTGAATAACGCCCTTGATCCCCCGTTATCAAAAATTCATACATTAATTGAGTGCATATTTCTGGTTGATCAATCATTAAAAAAGAAGAAGAATTCGGGACAACAGTATAATGAAAGTTATCTAAATAACTTGCAGCAAACTTCAATAAATTTTGTGGGAAAACAATTTCTTTTTCTGCAGACAAAATTAAAGTTTGTTTTATAGTTTTTTCCATGAATGGAATTGGATTCGTAAATAATGTTAAATCCATAATTTTTTTATAAAGAGAAATAGGTACCCTACTTATCATCTGGTGCAGACGTTCATATTCTGGATTGTCGGTTGTTAAGCTTGTTACTTTTTTAATTAATGTATCTACAGGGATTTTTGTGTAGCCTTCACTCACTTTTCTGCGATGAGATTTTACAAAATCATAAGATTCCTTAGGGAAACAGGCCATTGTCATTAAGACCAGTTTTTTTACTAAGTCCTGATATAATATGCTAAATTTGAGAGCGATTAATCCACCAAATCCATAACCAGCTATGTGAACGGATTCTAATCTTAATGATTTTATTAAAAATTTTAAATCATTGACATATAAATCAAGGGTCAATTCTTTACTACCTTGCTCACTTAAACCAAATCCACGAAGATCATAGGTGACCACATGAAAATTCTTATTTAATAATGGGATTATAGAATCAAAGATAGTGTGGTCCATAATATTCGTATGAATTAAAATTATTGTATCGGCTTCTCTCCTACATTTTGCGGGTTTATTTATATAAAATATTCTATCATTTTTTTTCTGCAAAAATGGCATATTTCCCCCTCTTTTCTATATGGTAATTTCCAAATAAAACTTATGTAAATTTTAATTTATAGTTATTATTAGTTTTCGGTTAATAATTAATGAAACAATTTAGCGTAACGTTATCGTAACGGGCAGTGTCGTATAATGTCAAAATAAGTATTATCATAAATAAGTATACATTGTTTTTTAAAAAATAAAAATAAACCTATTAGCTTAGGGTCATGATTTAGATGAAATAGATTCATAGCTAATTTGTTCAGAAATAGATCCTGAAATATTAGAGACTTTTATCACAGAAGAGGGGAAGTAAGTGGAGTGGTTTAAAAAAATTATTAAATGTAAAATACGTGGTATTCATAAACTATCTTATCATAGTGAATATTGTATTCGGTGTGGAAAAAAGGTGAGAAAATTGGATTGGAAGCGTAGGTAACATTTAGTCATAGAGAATGATCTTATATATAGGGGATAATATAAATTGTTACAAATTGCAAAGATGGATAATGATAAGTTAGGTAAACTAAATTCATATTTAAGTGGGAGATTGGATGATTTAACAATATCTTATTTTCAAGAAACAATTGAAAGAGTCAGCAAAAATAAATTACTTGAAGAAATTGTAATAAATCTCTCTGATGTAGTAAGCATTGACCCCGTAGGTATTAACAAAATTAAAAATATTATAATTCTATTAGACAAGAAAAATATATATCTAAAACTAGAAGGTTGTACTGAAGTATTTGATGCACTATTAAATCATTACAAGATTAATGATTTATCTGATTATTAGATGTTCTCTGTAATTTAATGTAAGTGATTAGTTTTTAATTTAGTGTAACGATACCGTAACGCCTAGTGTCGTATAATGTCATAAATATACAGGGGTCTATGGAACTATGTTTTTAATGCGAAGTAGATGATTCAAATAACTCATTTTTGCTTATTCCACCAAAGTAAACCCTTATGGAAAGGAGAATTAACCAATGGTGCATGTAAAGAAAATGTTGGTGACAGGATTAATAATTATCATGGGGCTTGAACTTGTAGCAGGGGTATTGGCAGAAGCTGCAACAGAAGTTGATGTGGTAAATGCAAAAATAAAAAGTGGGGGTTTTGATTTAACAACTTCACCGATTGATAGCTTTGGAGACATTACAATCAAATTAGATGACGAAGAATATTCAACTGGATTTGAAAGGGATTTTGTAATTAAAGACTTACGTGGTCTTGATGATAACTGGCAATTAACGGTTTCAGCTACACCACTACAGAGTTTAGATCACGCACACCACGTCTTTTCTAATGTGTTGAGTATTTCACCATTAGATAGGATTGTAAGGGTAGGTAATACAACCTATACGGTTACTCCAGATAAAGCACTAAGTCAAGAAAGCGTTTTAGATGATGGAGATGTACTTATTGCAAAATCTGAAAACGGTTCAGGTTTAGGGCAGTTTTCCTTAACTTTTCCAGATGAAGCAGTTCATCTCATGGTAACACCTTTTATGAAAGAAGGAGATTACAAGTCTACTTTAACCTGGAACTTAATGTCCGTACCATCAAACTAGAAAATTTAATTTCGAAGGAGAAGTGCTGAATGATGAAAGTATTAAACTTGAAGAAGTTTTTTGCCACAGGGTTAGTTTTAGTCGTTTCATTGACAATGGCAACCGGAGTATTTGCAGACACAAAAACAAAAACAAATGATGTAGATATTAATGTTCAGGCGGGGGAATTTAGTGTAACGACATCAAACATTGATTCTTTTGGAAGTATTACGTTAGACGCAACACCTCAAACGTACCAAACATCTTTTGAAAAAGAGTTTACCGTAAAAGATTTACGAGGTTCACAAGATGGGTGGCGCTTAGATGTTGAAGCGAGTCCATTTACGAGTGGGGCAAATACACTTCCGAAAGGTTCATTAACGCTAGATCCAATTTTTGAAATCAATCGAGTCGGAACTGGTTCAGGAAATCCACCTACAAAGAGCACAACTACAAATGTAGTTATTGATGATGGGAAGATAGAGATTGCAAGAGCAGGTGCAGGTGAAGGAATGGGTGTATTTGAAATTACATTTCCTAACGATGCACTTTCCCTTGTCGTAGATGCAACAACGGCAAAAGTTGGAACGTACGAATCGACATTAACATGGACTCTAGTTACGGCGCCATAAAAGATAAATCCTCACTCATTAATTATGTAATGTGAGCAGTAAATTACAAGTTAAGAAAAAGTATAAAGGGGGGCTTTTATGGGTAAAAGAACAATCTATTTACTAATTATTCTATTCCTACTGAATGGAATTATCCATACGACTTCTTTTTCTGTTAATGTACAAGCAAATAGTGAATTTGCGGGTGGTTCAGGTCGATCAACTGACCCATATATTATTACGACTCCTACACAATTAGAACGTGCAATTAAAAATTCTGGAACTAGTCATTATTCTTTAGGTAATGACATCGATTTATCCACTTTCGGGAATTGGAATGTTTCCCCACAATTTTTTGGAGGAACATTTGATGGACGAGGATATAAAGTAACAGGATTACAAGGATCTACTGGACTATTTGCTTACGTAACTGGAGAAGTCCGTAATGTAGGAGTAGAAAACTTTCATGTTCGTGGGAATGTCGTTGGTGCTTTAGTGAATCAAGTATGGGAAGGAAGTGGCGTAATTAAAAATTCATACGTAGCTTCCGGAACGGTAGAAAACACAAATAATACCGCAGGAGGAGCAGCTGGGGCCAATAGAAATATAATGGAGAATATTTATGCCCTTAATGTAGATGTTAAAGGTCCCATTCCTCGTGGCGGCCTGATAGGAGTACTTAGTGGAAAGCTTTCTAATAGTTATGTTGCTAATGGTCGTGTTCATGGGGGAGGTTCTCAATCAGGAGGGATTGCAGGTAAAAATAACGATTATTCTGGTACTGGAGTTGTAGAAAATTCATATTGGAATACAACATGTGTTTCGTGTAGCTTTGGTTTTTCGATGGGTGAAGAAAAGACTTCTGCTGAATTGAAGCAGCAAAACACGTTTAGTGGTTGGGGTTTTGGTAGTATTTGGGATATCGATCCAAATATAAATGATGGGTTTCCATTTTTACGGACTCCGAAATATAAGGCTAATCTAAATACTCTTGAATTGAATGATCAATCGATTTCTGGTTTTCGTGGAGATACGTACGATTATGATGTATTTCTTGAGGAAGGTGTAGATTCAATCAAATTTAATGCGACTACTGCAGATAGTAGGACAAGCATAATAGTTAATGGAAGTGTACATTCTAACGAAGAAACTCTCACACTTCAACCAGGTTATAACAAAATAAGCATCCAGACGATCGTTGCGGATGGCGGTGAAGATCAGACAGTCAATTATACGGTAAACATTACGGTTAAGGATCCACCTAAAGTTCCACGAAATGTGTCTATAATCGACTTACAACCAGCATATAAAGGAGATACTCAAGTTTCCTTAACTTGGGATGAACCAATTAACTGGGGGAGTCATCCAAGTTCGAAAAAATACATCATTGAATTTAGTAAAGACGGAAATAATTGGGATCAATTAGCGTCAAACCATTTAAATACAACATTTAATTATACTTTACCAACTGATATCAATACGAATGAAGCTAGATTTCGAGTAAAGAGTGTCACGAACGACGGTGAATCAAATTATGTCGAGTCAGATACGTTTATCATCGACAATACGAATCCATCATTAACGATTACACCTAGTACAGTAGATACAACGCATGAGGACATAACGTTAACGGTTAGTGGATCAGATGAACATAGTGGAATCAAACGAATAAAAACACCTGCTGATCAGTGGATAGATGATTCAGAGATTACGTATACTGTTAAAACAAATGGTACATATGAATTTGTCGTTGAAGATAACGTAGGAAATACAACAACAAAGTCGATCACGATTAATAATATTGACAAAACCATTTCATTTGATCAACCAACGATCGGTAGTTTTGAGCCGATTGTTTTGCAAGACCAACCAATAGCGATGACAACAAATATATCGCCAATAACGATTAAAGATTGGCGTGACGGATCAAATGAGTGGCGATTAGATGTTTCGGCAAGTCCATTGACATTAGTTGAAGAATCTTTTTCCTTACCAGCAGGTACAATGAAATTAAAATCGGTATCTGTTAATAGCGTGAGTGGTAGTGGAGAATTACCAAAACAAGGATTTACGACAACTGAAGAAATTGACAACGGACAACGAACAGTTGTAACTAGCGATGACTCAAGAGGCGAATACAAAATTATATTCCCATCTGGTGGATTAGAAATTACGATTGATCCAACAACAGCAAAAGTTGGGCAATATAAATCGACCATTACGTGGAAACTTGTAAATGCTCCGTAATGACAAGTGAGGGGTGAAAATTGTGTTTAAAAAAGGAATTATAAGCATAGCAGTAATGATAGCCTTAGGTTTTTTTGTAAATCCCGTCTCTTTTTCTTATGCCGATGATGTTCAGCAAACTAATAAAATAGACGTAAAATTTACACTGGATGAATCATTAGTTGATCTGCCGTTGGATGAGCTAAAAAAGAAAGACATTACGATTTACAAGAACAAAAAAGGGAGATATATCGTTTTTGTCATTAGGGATGATGGTCAACAAAAAATGCAAGTAATCACTGGAAATGAAGTGCAACAATTGGGCTATATTGAAAACATCGTCGACAATCTTCCGCAAAATCTAGTCGTCATCATTGAAAAAGATTCAGTGCATCAATTTATCACTACAATAATTGACCGTCAAGGAAATGAAGTAAAACAAGTCATTAGTGAAGTTGAAGCGGTTCAGCTAGGTTACCGTGAAGATTTTATAAACTTACCTAAAAGTAAAAATTTTATCATTGAAAAAGCCAAAGATGATCGATATTTAATCACTCTTACAGAAGAAAATGGGACAATCGTAAAACAAGTGATCACAAAAGAAGAAGCGCTAAAATTAGGATTTGTTGAAAATGAAAGTAGTAGCGACATAGCGCAAGTTGGCTCCAAAGACAGTGCTAAACAATCAGGACTCCTACCAGAAACAGCAACAAATTTCTATAATATTTTACTAATCGGTTGGCTGTTGTTCATTCTTGGTTTAGCATTATTTTTTGCTAGACGTAAAAAATCATCTAATGGTTCTGGTCGAACATGAATTATTTCAATTTTTATTTTAAAATGGAAAAATGGATTCAATGGGAGGAATATTTTTGAAAATTATTAGAAAAATAAGTTTCTTCTTTTTGATATTTATTTTTATCATTAACATTGAAGCAAACAATATATTCGCTGATTCAAATGGACTTCCGTTTTCAGTTGAACCTGTTCTACCTAAGAACCAAGACGAGGATGTGAGAAGTTATATTTCGGTATCGTCGACAGAAAAATCCTTCAACCAACAGGTTGAATTTAAACTAACAAACCAAAGTGATCAAGAACAAAACATTAAAATAAATATAGTAGATGCTTATACCTCACCAAATGGAGTTATCCAATATGTACAAGAAGAATCAGAAAACAGCAAAATTATAAATGATAAGTACAAACTATCTCACTACTTAGAGAGCAACAACGATATCATTACGCTTAAAAAAGGTGAAACAAGAATGATTTCTACGTCTTTAAATGTTGATTCCCTTGAAGGAGTACTACTAGGTGGCGTTAGCTTTAGTGCCATTGAAGAAGCACAAGAACAAAAAGAAGAAGGAAACAGCACTTTCCAAATTAATAATGAAATCAATATGGTAATCGGTGTCATGGCCAGTTTTGATACAGACAAAGATGCAGAATTTATTATAGGGGAACCTTTTATTGACCCAATGCCTGCTTATTTTGCTATTCGACTACCTGTAACTTTGGATGCACCCGTATTACAACAAAATGTGTCTATCGACTATCAGGTTATGCATCAAAATAAACAACTATTCGGAAATCAAAAAGAATTCAATTTTGCACCATACACGAAAACAAACGTGTCCATTCCTTATGAACATGATGAAATTAAAGAAAATGAGAACTACATCATAAAAGGCGAATTGACCTATCGAAATCAGCATGGAAATGAATTCGTCAAAGAATTTGAAGAAACATTTATCTATGAGAAAGACAAAAATGTAAGTACAGTTATGAACACATTAAAAGCGCCAATTGAAAAAGGTGGATCCCCTTTGTGGATGACACTATTACTGATCGTTCCAATAGCATTAATCATTGCGTGGATGATTCACAAAAAAAAGAAGAAAAATATCGAAACATCAGATGCCATTTCAATCAAGTAGATGAATAAATCATTAAAGGAGAAAGTTATGTAAAAACTGACGGTATTAATATTTCTACTCTTGAGTATGATCATCTTATGCCCTACTATTTTTGCAAGTGAAACTGATTATACATGGGTGGATAACGGTGATGATACTGCCACGATAACGGGATATACAGGTACAAGCAAAGAAACAATCATTCCTAATGAATTGGGCGGTTTAACGGTTACAACAATCGGAGAAAAAGCTTTTGATCACCAGAATAAGGATGAAAAACAGTTTACTAGTGTTATCATCCCTGACAGTGTGACAACCATTGGGGAAAATGCGTTTCAATATAATCTTCTTACGAAAGTTTTCATTCCAGATAGTGTAACGAGTATAGGTAAAGGCGCCTTCTACCAAAATCGGCTTGAGGAAGTTATTATCTCTGAAAATATTACAATTCTTGAAGAATTTGTTTTTGGTGATAACAATCTTACTGAAGTCATCATTCCAGATAAAATAACACATATAAAAGGGTATGCATTCTTTGAAAACAATCTTAAAGAAGTGATTATTCCAGAAAATGTCACCACTATTGATTCGTGTGCATTTAGTGGCAATAGTTCATTGGAAGAAATAACAATGTTAAATCAAAACGTCTCTATTGCTGGAACAGCTTTTGGTGAAAATAACATATTAACCATCTATGGGTAAGATCCATCAACAGCGAAAAGCTACGCCGAACATTATATTCACCATTTCGTTCCATTACAAGCAAAAAATCCATCGACAGAAAACACTGTAACGGCGAATGTATTATCGGGTGGACTTTCACTATTAGCTCCACCGATTCAGACTTTTGGCCAGGTGACATTACAAGATTCAGCACAGGTTTACCACACTTCATTTGACCAGGCGTTTCAAATTAAAGATTTACGTGGATCACAAGAAGGCTGGAGATTAGACGTATCAGCCAGCCCATTTTCAAATGGAGATCATGACCTTCCAAGCGGATCGTTAGGGTTAGTACCACTAGATAGTATAGTTCGGGTGGGCGCAGGTTCGGGGGGATTGCCATCCAATAGCATGACAGGTGAGATGATCATAGATGCAGGAACAATAGAAGTTGCAAAAGCAAATGTAGGTTCAGGAATGGGGGCATTTGATCTAACGTTCCCAAGTGGTGCCCTTTCATTAGTAGTAGATGCAACAACGGCTAAAGTAGGAACATACGAATCTACTTTAACCTGGGACCTAGTGGCTGCCCCATAAATCGTTTGCAAAACGGCAATAAAGGTTTATTTCTTGGATCATATAAATGTAAAATTAGATTACTACATTACTTTTGTTATTTCCATACTCAAAATTTTGGGAGTGGCTCTTTTTTTACCAAAAAAGGAATTTAAAATTAATATTTTCCATATGGGGATTTGTGGATCTTATCATTACTATACCTTTGTTCTAAAGCTTTATATCCTTTACCCTGAACACTATGTTTTAATATTACAAATAGGCACATGCATGTTTTTTTCATAGAATAGTTTAAAATAAAAAGTTAATAAATTAATACTAAATTCAAGAAATTCCCTTTTCCCTACTGGATATTTAGGAAATATGGATTATGATAATATGTAAAGAGCAATTAAATCAGGGGTAAGGGGAGCATATGAGAACTTTTAGGCTATGGTCAAAGGATTTTATCATTATTTCTGCCATTAACTTCCTTATGTCATTAATATTTTACATTTTAATGGTTACTATTGTAGTATTTACATTAGAAGAATATGGTGTAGTGCTTAATAAGGCGGGTTTAATTACAGGCATTTTTGTTATTGGTGCATTAGTTGGTAGACTATTTATTGGACAATTTATTGATTCATTTAATCAAAGGCGAACTTTACTTTTTGGTTTGCTCTTTTTTACGTTGGCAACACTTTTATATTTCGTAAATATTAGCTTTTATTTTCTTCTTTTTAGTCGATTTATACATGGGTTTACAATAGGGGTGTCAAGTACAGTAGCGGGAACGATTGCGGCTAAAGTTATTCCGAAATCACAAGTAGGGGAGGGTATCAGCTATTATAGTATGAGCAAGACATTCGCAACTGCTGTTGGGCCGCTTATAGGATTATTAATGAGCCAATATACTAGTTATCCTTTAATTTTTATTACTTGCTTCTTTCTAGGAGTCATCAGTATTATAACGGCCAGTTTCATTTCTAATCTATCAGTTGATATCTCTAGTGGTAATGCCTCTAAAGAAGTATCTTTGGGAAGAGGGTCCAGTAAATTTAAATTATCTAATTTTATCGAAGCAAATGTTTTGCCGATTGCTATCATAGTGTTGGCTATTTCTTTTTGTTATTCAAGTATCCTTTCTTTTATAAATATGTATGCAATTGAAATTGGATTAATGAAAGCGGCCTCTTTCTTTTTTGTAGTTTATTCAATAACTGTATTACTTTCTCGCCCGTTCACAGGAATTTTGATGGATAAAAAAGGTGCAAATTTTATCATGTATCCGGCTTTTTTAATCTTTTGTTTGGGAATGCTTTTATTAGGTTTAGCAAATAGTTCCGTATCTTTATTAATTTCTAGCATTTTAATTGGCCTAGGATTTGGAAATATGCAATCAATTACTCATGCTATTACAGTTAAATTAGCATCAGCAAATCGTATTGGAATAGCAATCTCAACATATTTCGTTTTTGTACAATTAGGTCTTGGATTTGGCCCATACTTGATTGGAAAGATTATTACATTAACTGGTTTTAGAAATTTTTACGTTATAATCAGTATATTAGTTTTTTTAACTGCTTTTCTGTACTATTTTCTCCATGGGAGGAAGGAAAGCATCCAAATCCAAGGAAATTCTTGATACTATGGGTTAAATAAGTTAAAAGAGTTAAGCAAAAAATACAAGAAATAGCTATCCTGGCATTTGTCTGTATTTCGGAAAAGGAACTGTATATACAACTTTGCAAAACACAAATGGTGAAATTCAACCCGCAACCGAATGGAAGAGTGAATTTTTACCCTGATGTGAGGAAAATAAGTGCAAAAGACGAACAAGGCAAAAAAATGAAGCATACGAACTGCTTCTGGGCGAAGGTGTCATCTAATCGGTAGGTGTATAGAAGTATTGGAATTTACCAAGGGTACCGGGCTGTGGCTAGATGACTGACAATGGGAAGACAGTATTTTATTTTTTGTAACATCGGAGAAAAACCAGGTCCAAACGATATCAAATATTGGTTACGTAATTATGCGACCCAAGGGAATCATTTTTGGCAAACCTCAAGATGGGGCGTATGATGAGGAATACAAACGGAAATATTAACAGTGATGAGGAAATATGGGGAAGAACATCTACCGATATTATACACTTTAAATTTTGACCATACGGAACCGATGTTTATTTTACCATATCGCACAATGGATGAGATTAATTGTGAATGGAGGAGCTATTCTGTTTTAGATAGTGGTGTTGAGTAGAAGTAGGAAATTACCTTTTTAGGAAGCATCAGGAAAGTTTTATATCAATTGCTGCTAGGGACAGATAAAAAAGACTTAAATTATTAGATGATGAGTGAAAACTTGTAAATTATCTGTCGTTTTGTATGGGTCTATGAATAGTTAGGTATCAGATATGCTTGGATTCAAAATAGTTTCCTATTTTTCATAGTCATTTGTGAATTTAGGGGATTAATATATGATTTATTTGATAACACAATATTTAAAAAAGTGTGGTGACTATCAATGATTATAATTGAGTATGTTGTTTTCTTTTCGCTCCTATTGATTAGTTTCATCTTGGCGATTGTGTATTGGCCACCACAACAGGAATTTTCATCAATACCTGATATAGAAAAGTGCGGATCTTCTATAGAAAGACGTGTTTATTACGGACTATTATGTGATGGATTACACGCCACACCACAATATCGGCTGGGTGGGGAGATATAGAATTGATCTTGCATTTCCACACCACATGGTAGCAGCGGAATATGATGGAAAGGAGTGGCATTCAACAACGAAATAAAAAGCTTCTGATCGAGAGAGATAAATGTTAATAAAAAAGGGTTGGACAGTATTAAGATTTAGTGGAAGTAAAATTGTTCGAAACTTGCTAAGTGTTGTTGAAAAGATTAAAACCGATCCTTAAGGTTAAAATATATTTTATTCGCCTTAAGAAATGCTTTGTTTAACATACTTGGAATTTCCTAAAATAGTTTTAATTAGTCTACTTACTTCGGAAAACCCTATCGTTTAGGTTAATTATATTAGTAAAATTCAATTAACAATTTGTTTTTATATTTTCATCACTATTGTGCTTTTATTACGATTATAAGATTGAATTGATGTACGTCAATTTATTATTGTCCATATGAATTTACAATAAAAATGGATGACCTTTTATTAAAAAGCAAACAAAGGAAGGATAATGATGGGGAAAATTTTAGAAGTAGAAGATTTGAGAGTATCTTTCAACACAACTGAGGGAGAAATACAAGCTGTACGAGGAGTAAACTTCGATGTTAAAAGGGGCGAAACAATAGCCATAGTTGGGGAGTCAGGCTCTGGAAAAAGTGTCACAGCACAATCAATATTGAAAATTATTCCAACCCCACCGGCAGAGATCAAAAGTGGCACAATTTTGTTTAATGAGGAAAATTTATTAACAAAATCCGAAAATCAAATGCAAAAAATCCGGGGAAAAGAAATTGGGATGATTTTTCAGAATCCAATATCTTCATTAAATCCAGTATTTACTATTGGCTACCAAATTATGGAGTCGTTGCAAATACATCTTAAAATGTCCAAACAAGAAGCAAGAATACGCGCGATTGAACTACTAGATTTAGTCGGGATTACAATGCCGGAAAAGCGAATTAACCAATACCCACATCAATTTAGTGGCGGGATGTGCCAAAGGGTAATGATTGCCATGACATTAGCCACCAATCCTAAGTTATTAATCGCTGATGAGCCAACAACTGCATTAGATGTTTCCATTCAGGAACAAATTTTAGACCTACTGAAAGATTTACAAAATAAATTGAACATTTCTATTATATTTATTACCCATGACCTAGGTGTAGTCGCTAGGATAGCGGATCGGGTTGCCGTTATGTACGCAGGGAAAATAATTGAAATTGGTCATGCAAGTGATATATTTTACAATTCGAAACATCCATATACAAAAGGATTATTATCGTCCATGCCTAATCTTGATAGTTCGAAAAATATAGCGTTGCCTGTGATTCCAGGTTTACCACCAAATTTGTTGAACCCGCCAAAAGGGGATGCTTTTGCCTTACGCAATCCCGACGCATTGCCAATAGATTTTGAAAAGGCACCACCGATGTTTAAAGTGTCGGACACCCAATATGCCGCAACATGGCTGTTAGATCCAGATAAATCGCACGTAAAAAAAGTAAATTCTGATAAACGTGGAAAAGAAAAATCTACTTTTTCGTATACAGAAAATAGTAGCCCCAAAAAGAGAAAGAAATTATTAGAAATAAATCACTTGGAAAAATATTATCATAAAAATGAAAAAAATGAGGTTCGGGCTGTTGACGATATATCCTTCAGCATCTATCAAGGTGAAACGTTAGGGTTGGTTGGAGAATCAGGAAGCGGAAAATCAACAACAGGTCGTACCATTGTTCGTCTTGAACAACTTACAGGTGGAGAAATCCTCTTTAATGACGAAAACATTTATGCGAAAAGATCAAGAAAAGAACGAAATGAATTGTCTAGGAAAATCCAGATGATCTTCCAGAATCCATATTCGTCACTCAATCCCCGAATGAAAGTTGCGAAGATTATTTCAGAAGGAATTAAGGTCCATGGACTAATAAGAAACCAACGTGAGCTGATGGATAGGGTTTACGAATTACTTAGGGATGTGGAACTAGCCCCTTCACTAGCACATCGTTACCCACATCAATTGAGTGGTGGCCAGCAGCAACGGGTGGGAATTGCTAGAGCCTTGGCGTTAAATCCGGAAGTGATCATTGCCGACGAACCAATTTCTGCATTAGATGTTTCCATACAAGCACAAATAGTGAACTTATTAAAACGTCTGCAAGTGGAAAAAGGATTAACATTTTTATTTATTGCTCATGACTTGTCAATGGCAAAATATATTAGTGATCGAATTGCCGTTATGCGAGCTGGGAAAATTGTTGAATTAGCGGAGAGTGAGGAGCTTTACAGCAATCCATTGCATCCATACACTAAATCTTTGTTATCCATTATTCCAAGGCCAGATCCAAAATCAGAACGCAACAAAGAAAAGCTCATTTATCATGAGGGTAATGAAATAAATCACGGTGCTGGTGAGGACATGTCTTTTAAGGAAGTGACACCGGGACATTTTGTTATGTGTGCGGAAGCGGAATCTACTATGTTTATTTCATAAAGAATATGATTTATCTACAGAGGAGGGTTCCCTCTCCCCATGGAGATTTACTATATAATATCAAATCAATAACTAACCCTCCAGATATAGCAAAAGAAGGAACAAATAGATCAAACAATTGTACAAATGGCGATAGGGAAGAGTAGTTGTTGTTGAATTACCCTTATGCATATTTAAAAGTAATATTTAATAACTATTTTTGCATAGCATTTTTTTGCTGTGCAATTTTTTTCGTGCGCCCGGCATGGGTTATAACTTGGTGGTGAAAGTCCACTACAGACTTTGCAGTAGGAACTGTTAGCGAAAGGCAAGGGTGTCTTGGGTGACCAAGAATCTGAAGGAAGCCGGACGCAAAATCCCGAACTGACGAACAGAAACTGTATATAAGGCTGACTTGGAATGGATGAGTTTGCGAAACAAAACAAAGTCCGATACTGCACGAGTTCCATCCAGTAAATACAGCAGTTACATGGGAGGAAGGTTATAGCTCTTACCCGGGGAGGTCTCATAAGGGTTATTTAATTAACAATCATGTTAGTGATAATATGATGAATTATGAGAAGTCAGCAGACGTCATAGTAATTCCCAAGGGAATGAAGGACAGAACAATCTTAAATCTTGGAAAACAAGGAGGTGCAGACATCGCCGCCTAAACACCGAAAATCATCGTGGCATTTGCCGGAGAGATGACTACCTATGGAGAGATAAGCTGGAAGCGAAAGGGTAAATAGGAGAGTGTAGGGATGTCGCCTAGATATGAAAGAACAAGATGGTACCAACAATCTAATCAATCGTGTTATCACACGCGAAAATTTATGGGATGCATGTAAGAAAGTAAAGAAAAATAAGGGAGCACCGGGAGTAGATGGGATAACGGTATATGAACTGGAAGGCCATATGATGAAGTATTTTAATCCATTACAACGGAAATTAAAAGAAGGAACATATGAACCACAACCAGTAAAACGGGTACCTATTCCGAAACCAGATGGAACCAAGAGATACTTAGGTATTCCGTGTGTACTAGACAGGGTTGTCCAACAAGCAATCCTGCAAGTTATCAACCCATTGATTGACCCACATTTTTCTGAAAATAGTTATGGATTCCGTAAAGGAAGAGATGCACATCAAGCAATAAAGCAAGCAAAGGTTTACTACAAAGAAGGTTATCGTATTGTGGTGGATTGTGACTTAAAAAGCTATTTTGACACCATCCATCATCATAGAATAAGGGACTACTTGGAATATTTCATCAAAGATAAAATTGTATTAAAACTAATATGGAAATTCCTACGTTCAGGAATCCTAGACAAGGATATCTATATTGAAACGACAGAAGGCGCACCGCAAGGTGGTCCACTCTCGCCAATCTTAGCAAATATCTACCTAAACATGTTAGATATGGAACTAGAGAAAAGAGGACATCGTTTCATCAGATATGCGGATGATTTTGTAGTTTATGTTAGGAGTAAGCGTGCGGGGGAAAGGGTGATGGCAAGTATCACTGAATACCTTGAAAAAGATTTAGCACTTACAATTAACCGAAAGAAAAGCAAAGTATCCGCAATAACAAAATCAACATTTCTAGGATTCAACATACACAATTCTATGGGAAAGTCGGTAGCCGACCAAGTAAGTCGGCAAAACAACGATTTAAAGATAATCTAAGAGCAAAAACAAGTAGGAAACAACGAGGTACATTTCATGATATTGTTGTCAAAATAAATCAAGTAACAAACGGATGGATTAACTACTATGGAATTACATTTATGAAGAAATTCATGGAAGAAACCCAAGCATGGTTAAACCACCGTTTAAGACAATTAATATGGAAAAGATGGAAAGTGCCACGTACTAAATACCGAATGCTTCGTAAATATGGTATTGACCATGATGATGCAATGAAATTAGCTAATTCTCGTAAGGGGTATTGGCGTATTTCAAAAAGTGAGATAATACACAGAGCGTTAACAAAAGAGAAACTCATAAAATGGGGATTAAAAGATATGACCCTACTTTATGAGAAAAGGTACTTAAAAGGTTGAACCGCCGTATACGGATCCGTATGTACGGTGGTGTGAGAGGACGACTAGCCAATTAATGGATAGTCTCCTACTCGATTGGGAACTTAAGAATTGATGGGAAATTATTGTTGCATTTTTTTAAAAGTTAACCGACACTTAACCTTCTTCATGTACAGTGAACAAAAGAAGGAATGATTAATTTGTTCCTGTAAAACAAGGAGGTATAAATTCCATGAAAAGATTAATATTATTACTTATAGCGGTAACGGTATTTTGTGTTCTGTCTGCTTGTAATATATCGTTTTCCTCTAATGCGAATAATGAGGGACTAACCGATAATTCTGAAGCGAATGAAGGACAAAAGGAACTAAATAATTCAGAAGAATCGTCGGATAATGGGACAGATGAATCGGAAAATGTGGAACAAGAAGATGAAGGGGAACCAGTGATGAAAGAGGCTGGGGAAGATGAAATTACCATTATATATTCTGAAGCGGCTTTTAAGCATTTGACGGCGGATGAGGTCATTGCTAATTTTAAGGAGCAAGGGATTGAGGGCGTCACAGCAAATGAGGATGGTTCTTATCAGGTAACGATGCCGAAAGCGTTCCATGAACAAACCCTAGAAAGTATCAGAGCTGAAGTAGAGCGTGAATTGTCTGGTATTATGAACGGATATGAGTTAAAAGCGATTCAAGAATTGAAGTTTAATGATACTTTTACCGAACTTATCGTTGTGGTGAATCAAGATTTACCTGATGATGGATTAGAGGATTGGATTTTAGAGCAGTTTGCTGAAACCGCATTTGCTTATCAGATGCAGAATGGTGTCAAAGGAGAAGAATTTATATTTGATATCGTATATGTTGATCATAAAACAGGGAAAGAGTTCAATCGTCGGTCAGGCCTTGATAATTGGTGAAAAATCTCGGAATAGCAGCTATTTTAGCATTCGCTATTTTTTTTGGTTTTTAACCTTTTGTTAAATATACTTAAAGTTTTGTCCATGGATAGGAAAAAGATAACCGTAATAATGTAAGGGATGAATGAATTACATGCACCCTATATGAGCATTTATTAGTTTTATTAATTGCCAAGAACATCCGTGAACTTAGTTGTGGAAGGTTCATTAAATAATTTGAACATCTATTAATTGATAAAGGATATATTTGATTAATTTTCAACCAAAAATTAATCCCCAATACTCTTATCCTTATTAACTCACAACAAATAAAAGTGGAATTTAAAATCGCTGTACTACACTATAATAAGGTGTACAGCGAATTTAAGAATAATGGAGCATACCGGGCGAATCGGTGAACTCTTGTCTGCCAGAAATATAAGAACTTTCCAGATTCGCCTACCTAAGTTTGCCCCCAATCATATTGACCACTCAAATATCCTCTTATTAGTGTAATACTTGTAAAACCCATAATCATTCCAAATATTACGCCACAAATTCCCTTATATCCCAAAAACTCCCCTTGTTAAAAAGTAATATTATTAATTATAATATTATAAAATTGCTAATGGTTATGTTTAACAATATTCTCTAACCTTTTATATTTACACTATTATAAATCCCTCAAAAATGGCTACACTTATTTTAAAAATACAATCCGGATTTTTTCCTTTTAAAGGGGAATACCAATTCTTCCAAACCTGGAAGTGATGACATTACTATAAGTATAAGAGTAAACAAATAGATTTCATGATATATTATTATTATAACTACATTTAGGTGGGGTGATAGGAATGAGTATATCCCTTAGAGAAGCAATGAAATTTGGTAAATTTAATGAGTGTAAAGTAGTTGCCGGTGAAGAAGGGATGGATAGAGTAATTGAAAACATCACAATAATGGAAGTCCCGGATATTGTTAAATGGCTAAAGGAAAAGGAATTAATCATAACGTCATTATTCGCGATTAAGGATGATACTGATGCGCAAAATTTATTAATTCATCGATTATTTTATGCCGGGGCTACTGCATTAGCTGTTAAACCATTTGAAACATTGGAGGGGATTCCAAAAACAATTATTGATAATGCTAATAAACTTGATTTCCCCGTTATTGAGGTCCCTAATCAAGTGAAATATTTAGATATATTGTCTCCAACTATGCATCAAATCTTTAATAAAAAAGTTGTACTCCAGGAAGACCTAGAACGTGCCACAAACATTCTCCAGGAAATTGCATTAAATTCACATGGAATGGAAGCATTTGTTGAAAGTCTCCATTCTATTACACAAAATATGGTGACAATTGAAAGTGAATGGCCTATTATAAAAACCCCTGAACCATCATACCCGATTATACCTTTAACAGATGAACAAAAGCATGAACTTTCTGTTTTAAAAAGACCTGTTCGTTATACAAGAATATATCAAAATGAGAATATTGATTGTATAGTTGCCCCTATAATTGTAGACCACCAATATTATGGAAATATAACTAGTTGGGGGGTACACAGTAATCATATTTCTATGGATATCGCTGTTTTGGAACAGGCTTCTTTCTTTGTATCATTAGAGTTTTTGCGATTAAAGGTAAGACATGATACTGAGCAACAGTATAAAAGTGATTTTATGAGAGAATTACTTTTTAATAACAATATAACTAAAAACGACATGTTAGAGTGGGGTGGTAAATATTATATAACCGAACATATGAAATATACCTGTATACTAATACAGATAGAAAAAGAAAATGAATCACAATCTGATGTGATGAAATTAATTAATGAAGTGTATTTAATATTACAAAACAAATATCATAATGTACTATTAGGAATTGTAAGAGGAAAAATTTGTATCATTCAACAAACAAAAAATTTGAGTCAATTAAAACAGGATCTTAGCATAATGAAATCTATTATTAATGAAAAAAGATCAATTTTTACTACAGTATGTATTGGTGTTGGGGATACACAATTGGGGATTAAGGGTATACGTAGTAGCTTTAATCAGGCAGAGCAGGCAGTTAAATTAGCATTAATCACTAAAGGGACTCAAAATATTGTTTTTTATAAGGAGTTAGGCATTTACTGTCTGTTAGAACCACTAAAAAGTACAGACCAGCTAATGGAGTTTTTTGAGAATACTCTAGGAAAATTAATAAAAGATAAGGGAAAGAAGGAACTTATCCATACATTACAAGAATATTTTAATGAAAATGAGGTATTAACAAAAACTGCTGATAAATTATTTATACATGTTAATACGCTTAAATACCGATTAAAACAAATTGAAAACATTACATCATTAAGTTTTAAAAGTTCAGAAGACAAATTTTCCATATTTTTGGGTTTGAAAATCTATAATTTAATAAAAGGCAACAATTCTAATTTGTTAGATGTTTATGGTGATCGGTGATTAGTCATGTTATGTGATAGGAGATATCCCAAAAATCTGCTTATTCTTCCGTGTTCGAATTATGGACATAAAAACAAGGAAGTAAGCGGGACGCATCTTAGGTTCTAAACTAATTACCACAAGAACTGAGAGGATAAAGTGACAAGTTTGTATATTATTCAAGGACCAATATGTCTGAACAGACAATTTTAAATCTCCTTTTTGTCTTAATAGACTATTGAATTCCGGTAATATGTATCATATATTTGAATAAATGAATGCGTTTTCAATTTTAGGGGTTAGTTTCAGTTTATTATAAAAGGAGGGGCAAAATGAGAAGTTGGAAATTTTTTTTAGTCATAGGGTTAATGTTTTTGTTAGTTTTAGGTGCATGTGGCAATGCCAATAATGAAAGTGGAGGAGATTCCGAGAACGAGAATAATACGGGGGAAAATAACGCAGCAGTAGATAATGACAATGATGTAACTGGGGACGATGATGCTGATTATGAGGAACTTACAATTACTTTTAGTCATAATCAACCAATTGATAGCCCAGAAGGTATAGGGGCAGCAAAATTCCAGGAAATTGTTGAAGAGAAATCTGGTGGAAAAATAAAAGTTGATATGTTCCCAGCTTCACAATTAGGAAGTCTTCGTGAACAAGTAGAAGGTACACAATTGGGCGATATAGATATTACAATGCAACCAAGTGCATATATCACACCTTTTGTAGATGATGTTAAGGTTCTTGATTTGCCATATCTGTGGCCAGCTGACTATGAATTACTTTATGAGGTGTTAGACAGTGAAGCAGGTGAAGCGGTATTGGATGTCCTTGAACAAGGAGGATTTAAAGGGCTTGGTCATTGGCCTGGTGGATTTAAATTAATAACAACAAATAAACAGGAAATCCATGAGCCAGCAGATTTTAAGGGACTAGATATCAGAGTAATGACTTCACCTTTATTAGAAGGACAATACAAACTGTGGGGGGCAAATCCAACAATTATTGAGTATGCAGAAGTTTATAATAGTTTGCAACAAGGGGTCGTAGATGGACAGGAAAATCCATTACAAACCATTTATTTAAACAATTATCATGAAGTACAAGATAATGTAATTGAAAGTTATCATGGAATCATGTCCTATATGTTAATTGCAAATAAATCTTGGTATGATGGACTTCCTGATAATACAAAGGCATTAATTAAAGAGGCTGAAGAAGAGGGGAGAAAAGCCGGAAGGATCGCCTTAGAAGAAACTGAGGATAACTATCGTCAAGATATTATTGATTCTGGCATAAATTACTATGAATTAACTGAAGAAGAAATTGGCAAGTTCAAAGAAATTTCAGAACCGTTCCATAAGGAAGTATATGGTGAACCACATCAATTGGAAATTTTACAAAAAATTTATGATAAAATAGACGAAGTTTCTCAGTAATAACCTCGAGAATATACTTTTGACCAAGGGAGTAGTTTGTAATCTTTCGACTAGTCCCTTGTTTTATTGCTTCTAAACGGAACTAGATGCAATACAGAGGCGTAATTAATTAGATTTTTAAAATGGTATAAATCCATAATAAGAAAGCCCAAACGTTATTTGACATTTTATGATCAACAATTCAGTAAGGGAGAAAGGAGAAAGACATGAAAATATTTTACAAATTTGAGGAATTTATTATTGGATTTTCAATGATTATGGTACTTTTTATATTATCTTTGAATATCATCTTGCGTTTTTTCTTTAGTTCTGGAATTACTTGGGCTGAGGAATTAATAAGATATTCGATTATTTATATCACATTTATCGGTGGGGGAGTTTGTTTTCGGAAAGGAATACACGTTGGTGTAGACGTGCTTTTGGAATCCTTGAATAAGACCGGTAGAAAAACATTACAAATTATTATCCATTTGTTGGGGATTCTTTTCATGTTGTTTTTAATCAAATATGGGACAGATCTAGTTCTGTTTACTAAAGGTACCGGACAATTAGCAGCAGCATTGCAAATTAAAATGTTTTGGGCTTATTTAGCGATTCCATTAGGGGCTTTCCTTTCACTAATTCACTTGATAATTCGAACTGTAAAATTAGTTCGTGGTTATGAAGAGTTCGAACACCAAGGAGGGATTAGTTAGGATGATTGCAATATTACTTGGCTTTATCATCATTTTACTACTAGGGAGTGTACCAATATATGTCTCGCTAGGAATAGCTACATTTGTGGTGACAATTTTTCTAACAGATATCCAGCCCATGTTATTAGTTCAAAGGTTATTTGCGGGTCTAGATCAGTTTGCATTAATGGCGTTGCCATTGTTTATACTGGCAGCCAATATCATGGATGGAGGGGGACTGTCTGAAAGAATTCTAAAATTTGCCCGGGCGCTCGTTGGTCATCTAGCTGGTGGTGTAGCAATGACTACTCAGGTAGCAAGTATGTTTTTTGGAGCACTTTCAGGTTCAGGGCCAGCTACTGTTATTGCGATTGGTAAAATTATGACTCCTGAATTATCCCGTGGGGGTTATAGTAAATCATTTTCATCTGGGCTGTTAGCATCAGCAGGGGCAGTCTCATTAATTATCCCCCCAAGTATTACATTGATAATTTATGGATCGGTTACCGGTGTTTCAGTGGGAAGTTTATTTATCGCTGGAATTGGAGCGGGTATTGTATTCGGCCTTTCTTCCATTTTATACATCATTTATTACGCCCGAAAATATAATATTCCACGTGATAAAAAGGCGACTAAAAGAGAATTATGGAATTCGACAAAAAGAGCTGGTTGGGCTTTAATGATTCCAGTAATTATTTTAGGTGGAATTTACTCGGGAGTATTTACCCCAACAGAGGCGGCTGGGGTATCTGCTGTTTATGCATTATTGATTAGCTTTTTTGTATATAGGGAAATGAATTTAAAAAAGTTTTACAAAATATGTGTCGATTCCTCAATAACAACCGCCCAAGTATTAGTATTAGTTGCAGCAGCACAGGTATTAGGTTGGCTATTAACAAAAGGTCAAGTACCTCAATTGATTGCAACATTCATTGCTGAAAATATCTCCGTACCATTTTTGTTTCTATTACTATTTAATATACTTTTACTTGTGTTAGGAATGTTCATTGAAGGTGTTGCAGCCATAATTATTGTCGCACCATTAGTGTTTTCGGCTGCGATTTCACTTGGGATTGACCCAGTGCATCTGGGAATAATCATGATTGCTAATTTAGCTATTGGTATGTATACTCCTCCATTCGGTCTAAATATATTTGTGACACAAACAATTACTAAAATTAATATGAAAGAGATGTTACCAGGACTTATGGCTTTTTTGTTATTTAACCTTTTTGGGCTAATTATCATAACTTATGTTCCAGATGTGTCATTGTTTTTATTGAAAATTTTAAAATAAGTATAATACAAAAGTGTAATTCAGCTCATCATTTATATGGAGGGAATAAAAATGAGCCTTCATCGAATAGAAAATATATTGAATATGTTAAATGCGATTGGATATACCTGTAAAGGTATGAATAGGTTAGCCTATTCTGAGAATGAATTAAATGTTAAAGAAAATTTCTCGAAAATTTGTGAAGGAATGGGGTTGGTGGTCCGGGTAGATGAAGGTGGAAATTATATTGCCCGGAGGAAAGGCATATTAGATGAATCTCCTCCAGTTTTAGTCGGATCCCATTTGGATACAGTGATTAATGGAGGTAAATATGACGGAACAGTTGGGATAGTTGCTGGATTAGAGTTGATAAGTCGGCTCAACGAAAAAAAGGTTAAGACTCTAAATCCGATAGAAATAATTTGTTTTGCTGGTGAGGAATCTTCAAGATTTGGAATTTCAACGATAGGTAGCCAGTTAATGGCGGGGAAATTAAATAAACAAGAGATTAGTAATATTGTAGATAAAAACAATATTACTTTAAGAGAATCCTTTAAAAATGTAGGTCTGGATATTGAATTAATAGAAATGGCTTCCAGAAAAGAGGAGCAATTAAAGGCATTTTTTGAAGTTCATATTGAACAAGGACCAGTATTGGAAGGGGAAAATATTTCAATAGGGATTGTAACTGGTATTGCGGCTCCTACTAGATTAATTTTGACCGTAAAAGGGAAATCTGGTCATTCGGGGTCTACACCAATGAACTTAAGAAAGGATGCATTTTTAGCGGCATCTGAATTGGCATTATTTTTAGAAGAAATGGCAAACTTGGAGTCTGACAAGGGAACTGTGGCTACAGTTGGTGATTGTGTTGTTGCCCCAGGTGCAATGAATGTCATACCGGGAAAAACGGAAATGAAAATTGATATAAGAAGTCCCGATATGAATTCGAAAAATTTTATATTAAAACAGATAAAAGAAAAAATAATAGATGTTGAAAAGAAAAGAGGCTTATCAATTAATTGTGAAATTTTGACACATGAGGACCCTGTCGTGTTAGGCAAAGACATGATAAAATCTCTTATTCAATCATGTGAAAAATTAAATATTTCATATAAAAAAATGCCTAGCGGTGCAGGACATGATGCCATGAATATGGCAGGGATATGTCCGACGGGATTGATATTTATTCCATGTAGGGATGGTTTAAGCCACCATAAGGATGAATATACATCGATAGAAAATATAAAAATTGGCTGTGATATTTTAGAAGAGGAAATATTAAAGTGGGCAACATGAATTTAAGGGAGTAAATCATTCGTTTTTTCCGAAGAGTAACAAAATGAATGTTTTAGTGGCTACAATATATCCCTGAACTGTTAAAGGAGGAATACTTTTGAAGGATTATAATTTACCGATACTTTCTAACGATAAAGTGAGTAATCGTTATTGGCACATGGTATTAGATGCTACAAAAATTAAAGAAACAATCGATCCCGGACAATTTTTTAATATTCAAACAACAGAATATGGGAGCTATTTTCCTCTGTTAAGAAGGCCATTTAGTATTTTTCGTATCTTTCATGATACTTTGGAATTTCTGTATAAAGTTGATGGAGCAGGTACACAAAGTTTAAAAGAATATCGGCCAAATGACACGATTAATATACTAGGACCAGCTGGGTTTCCTTTTACAATAAGGGATAATAGTCAAAATATTTTATTATTAGCGAGAGGGGTAGGTATAGCCACTTTAGCGGCTCTTGCCCAAAGGGCCGCCCAGGAGAAAAGGAATATTTATGCAATTTTAAGTGCAAGAACAAAAAATGATTTATTAGCGGTAAAAGAATTAGAAAATTATTGTACAAAAATATACGCTGTAACAGAAGAAGAACAAACGAGCGATGTGAATAATGTAAGACAGATTGTAAATAAATTAATTTTTGAAAATAATATTGATGCAGCATATACATGTGGTTCAAGGAGACTTTCAATTTTGTTACAAGAAATTACGAATGAACAGAAAATCTTCAGTCAAGTGGCACTAGAAGAATACATGGCGTGTGGGATTGGTGTTTGTTATTCGTGTGTATGTAAAGTGAAAAAAGATGATGGAATTCATATTGTAAAATCTTGTGAGGAAGGGCCAGTATTTTCCTTAAAGGAGGTTATTTTTGAATGAAAGTACTAAAGAATAAATTAGAGGTGGATATTGGAAGGCTGAAAATACAAAATCCTGTAATGCCTGCTTCAGGGGCCTTTGGAGAGGGGATGGATAAAGTATTAGATTTTAATCTGTTGGGTGCATTAATTCCTAAAAGTATCACTAAAAAACCCCAACCAGGAAATAAAAACCCAAGAGCCTGTGAAACAAAAGGGGGAATGATCAACTCTATAGGGATTCAAAGTAAGGGTTTAGAATATTATTTAAATACAATGATACCATATTATAGTCAATACGATGTCCCGCTAATTTCTAGTATATCAGCCGAATCTATTGAAGAATTTGTAGAAATGTCAAAGGTAATTTCTTCGTCAGAAAATGTAGCAGCTATTGAACTAAATATTTCATGTCCTAACCTAAAGAACAATGGTCAAGCATTTGGAATGAGTGAAGAAATCACTTATGATTTAACATCCCAAGTTAGAAATGCTGTAGAAAAACCGATTTTAGTTAAGTTAACACCTAATGTGACAAATATCCAGTCCATTGCCCTAGCAGCAGAGAAAGCAGGTGCGGATTCTTTAGTAGTTGCCAACACTCCACTTGCAATGGCGATAGATATCCAATCACGTAAACCTAAAATTGCTAATATAATGGGGGGGCTTTCTGGCCCAGCAATTAAGCCAATTATTGTAAGGCAAATATTTCAGGTAAATGAAGTCTGTTCCATTCCAATTATAGGTTGTGGTGGAATAATGGATGCTGCTGATGCTATTGAATTGATACTTGCGGGGGCAACAGCAGTACAAGTAGGAACAGCAAGCTTTGTTAATCCTACAGCAATGATTGATATTATTCATGGTATTGAATCGTATTTAGATGAACATCAATTTAAAAGTGTTAATGAAATTATCGGGAATATCATTATCGAAAATAAACCCAAAGATGATTATAGTTAAATTAAGTGTTGGAAGGGGTGTGCTTTAAAAATGAAGTGGGATCATGTGATAAAAAATGGTATCGTTACTTCAACAGAACATTGTTTTAAAGGTAATTTATATATTAAAGATGGTAAAATTGCTGCAATTACAACGAAGGATGTTATTGAAGATGCTCGTGAAATAACCGATGCTTCAGGATGTCATGTATTACCCGGTTTAATGGATATTCATATTCATTCTAGGGACCCTAGTTCAACCTACAAAGAGGATTTTTATCACTCAACTCTGGCTGCAGCTGCGGGGGGTGTGACACTTGTATTTGAAATGCCAAATACGAATCCACCAATTAATAATGTTGAGAATTTTCAAAAACAAGTAAGTAATTTTTCTAGTAAAGCCAACGTAGATTTTGCTATTTGGGGAATTTGTTTAGGAGACCTTAATTTGGAAAGTATCAAATTACTTTCCGAGGTCGGAGTCATTGGATTTAAATTCTTTTGGGGATATGCAATAAATAAAGATACTTATGAATTGGTTTATAATTACGATGCTGAAATGGAAAATATTATACCTCCTCTAAGTGATGGAGAAGTTTATAAAATTTTTAAAGAGGTTGCAAAAACAGGAAAAGTTTTATCCATCCATGCAGAAAATAATGAACTAATTGAGATTTTAACGAATGAAATAAAGAAATCAGGTAGAACAGATTATGACGCATTCATTGAGGCTAGACCAGATTTAGCTGAATTAACAACGATTCAAACAGGTATTTCATTTGCAGAGAAGGCGGGGACTAAATTACACATTCTTCATGTTACTTCAGCAAAGGGAGTTAATGCAATAAGTGAGGCGCAAAAAAGAACAAATCAAATTACAGCTGAGACTTGTCCCCAATTTTTGTTTTTAAATGCTGATGATTATGATGATGTAGGCCCAATGATGAAGGTTTATCCACCAACAAAATATAAAGGAGACCAAGACAGACTTTGGGAAGGTATAGATGATGGAACAATTTCAATTGTTTGTTCTGATCATGCACCACATACCGAGGAAGAGAAAACGGGTGATCTTTGGTCCATACCGGCAGGAATGTGTGGAGTTGAAACTTTAGTTCCACTGATGTTAAATGCAGTAAATGAAAATAAAATAACGATACAACAATTAGTTTCTCTTTTGTCATCAAATCCTGCAAAGCAATTTGGTTTATATCCAAGAAAAGGGTCACTACAAGTTGGTACTGATGCCGATATTACTATTGTAGATTTGAACCAACCATTTAAAATTAAAAGGGAAAATTTGCATAGTAAAAGCAAAGTAACAGCCTTTGATGGATTTACTGGAAAAGGAAACCCTGTAGCAACCATTGTTAGGGGTAAGACTGTAATGAAGGATGGGAAGATAATTGTAGAAAATCATGGGAAATTAGTTAGACCAATATCGTAAGATTCATCTGTTAAATAGCTAAGAGAATATTCAGAAAACTTGCTTCTGTGAAAATTAAGATATATCATTAATCTATCATGATTTCATATTTAAAGTGTAAATTTCACAAAGAAATTACTTTTTATTCATCCATCCATGATTTTCAAAATAGATTAAAATTAAAGGAGTGGCCCCTATGGGTAAGGTCGAAAAAACGAAAGCTTTTAGTAAGCTGTATGATTTATTAATATATTATTCGGAAAATCGAGACCAGCCAATTGATAATAACTTTAACTTTATGGAAGAAGTGGAGAAACTTTGTGATATCCTAGATTTAGATGTTGAAATGATAAAAGAGGAATTTAAATTAAACGCATTTTAGTGAATATTAAAAGTTTACCGGGAAGATTTTGAGTTGATTGTAATTTTAGCCATTTTTTGGGATATTGTAGGGTTTTAAAATTTGCTACTTTGAAAAATATAAAAAGGGAAATATTAAACGTCCAGTCAATTAGTTGATCTGGACGTTTTTAGGATGGAGCATACCGGGCTTGAACCGGTGACCTCTTGTCTGCCAGACAAGCACTCTCCCAACTGAGCTAATGCCCCTGAAAAGAAATTGGATATAAAATGACACTAATCAATATTATATATTTTTTCAGGGAATTAGCAAATGATTTAAGTCGATAAGAGACTTTTGATAGATTTGGTAAAAATAATAGAGTGAAGAAATTCTTACGGACAAATACTCTCATTTTAATGATAAAAACTGATAATAATAAAATCTTGAGGTCGTCAAAAGGATATTTTAAACAAAATGATTACTCCAATGAGTGCCTTGCTGCCCTAGGAGTATCATTTTCATTGAAATGATTACCACAAGAAAATCTTAAGGTCGTCAAAAAGGAATTTTAAACAAAATGATTACTTCAAGGAGGGCCTTGCTGCCCTAGGAGTATCATTTTCATTGAAATGGTTACTACAAGAAAATCTAAAGGTCGTTAAAAGGATATTTTAAACGAAATGATTACTCTGAGAAGGGCCTTGCTGCCCTAGGGATATCATTTTCATTGAAATGGTTACCACAAGAAAATCTTAAGGCCACCAAAAAGGAATTTTAAACAAAATGATTACTTCAAGGAGAGCCTCGCTGCCCTAGGGATATCATTTTCATTGAAATGGTTACCACAAGAAAATCTTAAGGCCACCAAAAAGGAATTTTAAACAAAATGATTACTTCAAGGAGAGCCTTGCTGCCCTAGGGATATCATTTTCATTGAAATGATTACCACAAGAAAATCTTAAGGCCATCAAAAGGATATTTTAAACAAAATGATTACTTCAAGAAGGGCCTTGCTGCCCTAGGAGTATCATTTTCATTGAAATGGTTACTACAAGAAAATCTAAAGGTCGTCAAAAAGGAATTTTAAACAAAATGATTACTTCAAGAAGGGCCTTGCTGCCCTGGGGATATCATTTTCATTGAAATGATTACCACAAGAAAATCTTAAGGCCGTCAAAAAGGAATTTTAAACAAAATGATTACTTCAAGAAGGGCCTTGCTGCCCTAGGGATATCATTTTCATTGAAATGATTACCACAAGAAAATCTTAAGGCCATCAAAAGGATATTTTAAACAAAATGATTACTTCAAGGAGAGCCTTGCTACCCTAGGGATATCATTTTCATTGAAATGATTACCACAAGAAAATCTTAAGGCCATCAAAAGGATATTTTAAACAAAATGATTACTTCAAGAAGGGCCTTGCTGCCCTAGGGATATCATTTTCATTGAAATGATTACCACAAGAAAATCTTAAGGCCACCAAAAAGGATATTTTAAACAAAATGATTACTTCAAGGAGTGCCTTGCTACCCTAGGAGTATCATTTTCATTGAAATGGTTACCTCAAGAAAATCTTAAGGCCATCAAAAGGATATTTTAAACAAAATGATTACTTCAAGGAGAGCCTTGCTACCCTAGGAGTATCATTTTCATTGAAATGGTTACTACAAGAAAATCTAAAGGTCGTCAAAAAGGAATTTTAAACAAAATGATTACCATAAGATAATTTTTGATGAATTCAACTACACAATAATTCCATTGACAATAAATAGTATTATAAACGATAAATAAGCTAGTTAATAAGATTAAACCAGTTTGTAGTAGCTGAATTTGCCATTGGGTGTATGAAAAAATGATAGTTTGAGGTACTTAGCTACTGTTTTCCTATTAAAAAGCCTGTCAATCCAAAGATAGATTTTGTGTGCTGTAATAGATTCATTAGGAAATAATGTAGAATATTCAATAGTGTTTTTCGCTATAATCTCTTCAACTGTAAATTTATATTGGCACGAACTACATTCTACATAAATGTTATTTTTAACATTGATGCGGTGTGAACAATGCTCACAAAAAATCCCCTTCTTCAATTCATCGTATGTGTAATCGGGCAATACTTCATGAGGGAGTTTTTTTACATGGGAGTCAAGAAGTAATTTATAGATATCTGCATGTGTAAAATTTTTTGAAGCAGTTTGATTTAAATCCTTAAAAAACCGTTTAATTTGGTTAGGGAAAATGGTTTGGCGATTTATCGGCGCATAATATAAATGGAATTGGGGGTGAACGAATATAGTGAAGGATTTCACCTCTAAATTAATTTGGTGTTGTTTCAGAAAATTCATCATTAATCGATTAGCACGTGTTGTTTGAAGTGTAGGCTGATTAATTTGTTGATTAGATGCTAAACGATACCAGTTATTGTCTTTGATATAATAATCACCACTAAGATTTTTCACTTCAAAATGTAACATCGTATCTTTCATGAATAGAAGGGAATCATATTGTGCCGTACTTCCACTGACCGATAAATTTAAATCGAAAATTTTATGGTGGGTCGGGTCCATATATTTTGCTAGAACCCTTGAAAAAACTACTTCACCCTCATAACCCTTTTTAAGGCTTTGGAATTTAATCATTTCGTCATGTGACAATGTTCTTCTTTTATTTAAAATTTCAAAAATCTGAAGTGATAATGATTTGCGTGGTTGTTTAAACATTGAATACCCCTTTCATTTTTAAACATCATATAGCAGTTTGAAAAATTTGTAAAAGGAGTAAAATTTAAATTTAAAGGGACCAGGGAGGTCGAAAACAAGAAGATACCTAGTAGAAAATAGGGAATTATGTACAATTAGTTTTAACAAAATGAAACATTACTAGATTTAAAAATCTCCTTAAATATTTTTTAATCATAATTCTTGATTGCAGATAATCCTCCATGCAACGGCAACAACTGATAGTAGGATTTAAAATTGTAACTTCCTATCAAATCTTGTAAAATAGAGTCAATTGAAAAAACCAACCACCAAGAAAAAAGAAGGTGTCAAACAACGATGAGAAATAAACGATTTTTAATTGTATCAGCAATTTTTCTAGTACTATTTTTTTTCATAGCACTTTTGACTTCGGGAACTCAAGGGTTTTTATTTGATGAAAAAGTTTCCTATTGGGCAGAACAAATGAAGGAAGGCATCCTTTACCAAATGATGAAGGGCGCAACTTTAATTGGTAAAAGTGAAGTCATTTTAATTATTACTGTTTTGATTGGTTTTATTTTTTTAGTGAAAAGAAATTGGCAGCAATTTTTCTTTTTCTTCATATTATCCGTTGGCGGGGTTATTTTAAATTTTGTGTTAAAAATGGGGATACAACGGGAGCGGCCCGGAGATGAAGTGAAGTACATAGATGTATTTAACGTAAATTTAGAACTGCAGTCATATAGTTTTCCAAGTGGACATGCGATGCGTGTGACGATTTTAATGTTATTTTTAATGTATTTGGCTCATTTATATTTACGGAATAGTGGATTAAAATTGATTGCATTCATTGTTGCTATTGTGGTACTTCTGTTTGTGCCGTTGAGCAGAATTGTGTTAGAGGCCCATTATGCAACAGACGTCATTGCAGCTATATTTATTTCTGCATCATGGTTCTTTCTCAGTCTGTATTTTTTCCATGTTCGGAGGAGGAGTATTTACAGAATTTATAAGCGAGAAAGCCCATTCCTTTAGGTGTGGGATGAAAGCGTATCTATATTAAATTCCTTTTGCTAGAATAGCTTCCCAAACGAACAAATGTTTGATATAATTAACCTACAAACAAATGTTCCCTAAGGAGGTGTTCTGTGAAAATATGGCCATTATTTCGCTGAAATTGGAGTTGTTGAACCCAACGAAATCAAAACAAGGAATGTATGAAAAAATGACTGAAATAAATACGGGGTTTTCCAATTGGTTGTTGGGTTTAACTAGTTTATCAAAAATAACTTCTAAGATTTTTAAAGATTTTTCTGATGAAAGGTTTCCTTCTGCTATTGTGAACCAAACCATTCGTGAAGTAAACTCTAAAAAGAAACATCAAAAGGCAACATTATTCAAAAAATTTTGGTGTGGTTTTAATAACCAAAATTGCAAAATTGAACTAGAAAATAACTTATATAAATTTTCCTTTCCAACATTGAAAAAAAGAATTGCTGTACCTGTTGTTGCTAAAGACTACCAACAATACTGGTTAGACAAGCTGCTTAGTGGGAAAGCAAAACAAGGTAAAACGGAATTATATAAAAAGCGTGGGCGTTGGTTTGTTGCTGTAGCTATTAGTTTTGAAACAGAAAAGCTTAAAATTGTATCCCTTCACCCTAAAATAATGGGAATTGATGTGGGCCTTAGAAACATTGCCACATGCAGTTTGGGAACGAAAAACTTAATCTTTAAAGGTAACGGTGTTTCCTTTAAAAGAAGAAAGTTCGCTTCCAAAAGAAAAAAACTCGGCCAACTTAAAAAGTTATCAGCCATTAAAAGATCCAAAAATAAAGAATCCCGATGGATGAAAGATGTCAATCACAAAATCAGTCGTCAAATCATTCATTTTGCTATTTCCAACGGTGTTGGAGTCATCAGAATGGAAGATTTAACAGGTATTCGTATGGCAAAGTCTAAAAAAGAGGCAGGAAGAAATCTTCATCACTGGAGTTTCTATCAACTTCAAAAATTTATCGAATACAAAGCAGATATGAAAGGGATAAAAGTTGACTATGTAAAACCTGCCTATACTTCACAAACATGTAAATGTGGCCATTGCCATAAAGATAATCGTCATTATTTAAATTTTAAATGTAAAAAATGTGGTTATAAAAATCATGCTGATGTTAATGCAAGTATCAATATTGCCAAAGCAATTTCCGGTTTTTCAGAAACAAAAAATAAAACGAAAACATCGGCTTGAAAACTAGTGTTGTGGTCATAGCAACACCGCCTGTTGTGGTACAAACATATTCTTTGAGAATATTATAATACAACAGGATGGGGTGATGACACCCCCCTTAACTCAAGGCTTGTTTGAAACAGAAATGGACTGAAAACGTTAAAGCACTTGAGAATCCCACTATATGAAACGTAGCTTGTGGCTTTAGCCATGGGAGTGTCAACAGCCAAGGTATCTTCATAGATAAGAAAAGGAGTGAAAACCATTGTGGTCTATCACTCCATAATTATGTTTACAAAGCTTTATTGTGATGCTAATACATCGGCAAAAACCTTCATATATTGGGGTAAATCAGGTGGCCGACGACTGGAAATAATATGCCCGTCTGTGACAACAGGTTCATCAACCCATGTTGCCCCAGCATTTGTCATGTCATCTTTAATCCCCGGGGTGCTCGTTACTGTCCGACCTTGTAAAATATGTGCCGAAATTAGTACCCATCCAGCATGACAAATTTGTCCAATTGGTTTTTCTGCTTGATCCATCGTTTTAATAAAGTTGATTACTTCAGGATATCGACGTAATTTATCCGGTGCCCAACCTCCTGGAACGAGGATAGCATCATATTCTTCAATTTTAACATCGGAAAAAGCAAGATCCGTTTGTGCGGGCACACCGTACTTTCCGTAATAGGTTTTATTGCCAGTCTCTCCAACTAAATCCACTTGGGCTCCTTCTTCACGAAGTCGATATACTGGATACCAGTGTTCTAAATCTTCAAAATCATCATCAACGAGAGCAATGACTTTCTTGTTTTGCAATCGCATTTTTACCCACCCTCTCCTTTTATACAGTGTATCAGATGATCATTTCGTTATCAAAACAGGAATTTTCGGGAGGGTTTATTTTCGTTGTAAAAAGTTAGCCCCTAGTGAATTTTTAAATGTGCTTTTTCATTTTTTGATATGGAATGTTATTAAAAATTCAATTTTGGCTATGGTAATTTGGGGTTTTACATTCCTTTACCGGCATCATTACGTTGCCGTCCTTGTTGTTTCATTTTGTCCTGATGGGATCCACTTAATGGTTCTCCATAAGGTTGTTTTGGACTTTTTGGCAAATTTGGTTTTTCCTGTTGTTTTGGTCCTTTTGGTTTCCCGCCCACTATACATGCTCCTTTTTATTAGAATATGTTGCATATTTTGTAAACAATGTTTCATCTTCTAGCAAACCGCAAACGCCACATTGTACTTTATAAGGTGGACCCTTGTATTGCATATGAAAAGGTTCTATCGTTTCGGGATTTAGTTCTGAAACAATATCGCCTGTTGAAGCATCTAATTTAACAATTTTTGCATGTTGTTCAATAAGATTAAACCTCGTTCGATTCGTTTTACAATTCGGACAATGATACGGATCCGACATAATCAACGCCTCCTTTTAAAATTAAAATTTTGTATATTTATTCAGTAGCCCTTAGTTTGTAATTCTGGTACCAATTTTAAGTTTTCAACAACAATCCTATTAGGAAGTTTGTAATTTAGAAAAACTAGCTCTCACTTTTGATCTTTTCTTAGTGGCATTTATAGGGTGTATCGGTTTTGGTTAATTATGCGTTTTTGTTCGGAACATTTGTAAATGGGTGGTAGGAACTTTAAAATAAAATAAATGGTTTATATGAAAGGTAGGCAAATAAATAATGGGAAGAAAAATAAAAGTTGGGATTATTGGGTACGGGAATTTAGGTCGTGGTGCAGAAGCGGCAATTAAACAACAACCTGACATGGAATTAGTGGCTGTTTTTTCACGAAGAGGTGCAGTTGAAACCATTGATCCCCAAATAAAAACACTTCATATTGATGAAGTGCGATCTTATAAAGAGGAGATTGATGTGATGGTTTTATGTGGAGGATCGAAATCGGACCTGCCTGAACAAACTCCCTATTTTGCGTCTATGTTTAATACGGTAGACAGTTTTGATACACATGCAAAAATCCCGGAATTTTTTGAATCAGTAAATGATGTCGCGGAAAAAAGCGGTTTTGTTAGTATTATTTCCGTCGGCTGGGACCCAGGTCTATTTTCTATCAATCGGGTGATGTCTGAAGCAGTTTTGATTGACGGAAATACCTATACCTTTTGGGGAAAGGGTTTGAGTCAAGGACATTCCGATGCTGTTAGACGAGTCGAAGGGGTAAAATCCGGAGTTCAATACACGATTCCTTCTGAAGATGCAATTGCCCGTGTGAGAAAAGGAGAAAATCCTAGATTATCAACAAGTGAAAAACATCGTCGTGAATGTTTTATCGTCCTAGAAGACGGAGCAGATCCCCAAAAAGTAGAAAAGACAATCATAGAAATGCCTGATTATTTTGTCGATTATGATACTACTGTCCATTTTATTTCCCAGGAAATATTACAAAAAGAGCATCAGGCAATGCCACATGGGGGATTTGTCATTCGAAGTGGAAAAACTGGAGATGACAACAATCAAATTGTCGAATTTAGTTTAAAATTAAATAGTAACCCCGAATTTACATCTAGTGTACTCGTTGCCTATGCCCGTGCTGCTTATCGATTGCATTCAGAAGGACAAAAAGGAGCAAAAACAGTATATGATATTGGCCCAGGGTATATCCATCCATCCTCAGCAGCTGATTTGCGGAAAAATTATTTATAAATTTAGTAAAAGGGGTTTGACTGGGAATGTTACTTCGCATAAACGTGGCGGGGCTGCTTATAAATCGTGATTATCGCACATAAAAGCAGTGGCACCGCACATAAACCGAGTCCACCGCACATAAAAGCTGTGGACCGCACATAAATCGTGATAATCGCACATAAACCTTGATTTACCGCCCTTTTAAAGGAACTGCCGCTCATAAAATATTTATTGTTCCCGGAAAAAGTCAATTGGCAGGGCAACGTCATTTACAAATAATCCAATTGGATCAGTTTTTACGTAAGTAAAAACTATCCTAATGAAGTTTATTTAATTGCATAAAATATAGTTCGGATGCTATTAATCATTGACATTCCACCGCACATATACCTTAATTTACCGCTCTTAAATAAAGACATGTGACAGTCCCTTGGGACGGTATCATTCAAGTCATGATATTAGGTCACAGAAATTTCTAGCAAATAAATTTCATTATCCGCCCGGTTTAATTATTTCTCCTATTGGGTAAATAATAGATATATTCTAAGGGAGGGAATTGGAATGGTAGACGAAAATACTAATTTACAATTAAGGATATCTAGTATGATTAGTGAAGGTGGGATTGGGGCTGATGCTTATTATTTTTATATCCTTGATCCGGGATTGGAAAATAAAAGTGAGAGACGTGAGGCGGCAATGGTTGATGAGGGTGGTATAGGTGCTGAAATTTATTATCGGGAAGATGAGAAGATAGCTAAGAGGTCCTCCGAAAAGAGGAACGATGGTTCGGCACATTTACATTAATTTTTCGATAAAAATTTCTTCATCAATCACAAATATAATAATAGATGAATAAAACGCCCTATTTAATAAAAACTAATTGGAAAAGGGGGCGTTTTTTGTTGCGGTTTTATATTGGTCTGTTGACTCTTTTTCTTATAGTATTTCCTGTTTCTCCTGATAAAATTATTGCTGATAAAAATGACATTGCTATTATTGTTGAGGTAGATCAAGATCCGAGTGAAGTCCATCGTTACATAAATAGTTATTGGCCAACGGTTGAGGTCGTGGCAACATACACGGAGTTATTTCGTGGTTTGGCTTTAAAGGTCCCGGCTAAAAAATTGAACAACATGATTGCTGAACCATTTGTTCAAGGGGTTCATCCAGTGAAAACTTATGAAATGTTACCGCTAGAAAATATACATGACAATCATTTTATAAGTAAAAGTCAATTTTCGGCCCCGCAAAAGTTCAAAAATGAATTTTCGACAAAATTTCAACTGCATAACGCTGTGTTGCCAGTGAATTTTAACAAAACGAAGTTTACTGGAAAAGGTGTGAAGGTAGCTGTTATTGATACAGGAATTGATTGGCAGCATCCTGATTTAAAGAAAAATTTCAGTGGTGGTTTCGATCTTGTCGATCTGGATGCTGATCCAATGGAAACGACACTTGAACAAGGTATCCCGACTTTTCATGGGACCCATGTGGCTGGGATTATTGGGGCAAATGGCACTATGAAGGGTGTGGCACCAGATAGTGAATTGTACGTTTATCGGGCGTTGGGACCAGGGGGAATTGGGACGTCGATTCAAGTAATTGCAGCGATGGAAGAAGCGGTTAAGGAGGGTGTCGATATTATTAATATGTCACTTGGGGCATCAGTAAATGGACCAGATTATCCGACGAGTAAGGCGGTCAATGAAGCATCGAAACGGGGCATCGCTGTCGTTGTTGCTAATGGGAATACAGGTCCAAACAGATGGACAGTTGGGGCACCGGCAACAGCTACTTCTTCCATTTCTGTCGGTGCTTATGAATCAGCACGTAAAATCCCTTATTTGTATGAACCTAATCAACAAAAGAAAATACCATTATCGGCCCTGCCAAATCATCAAAATTGGAATTTTCAGCGTGATGATATCATCACTACTTCCCTTAACAGTGAAGTATTAAATGGAAACATCTGGCTAATGACTGATGAAAATGTCAATATAAACCAATTGGTGGATGATGGAGCAAAAGCGATGATTATCCCTAGAAAATTCGCATCGTTTTTTTCAGCGATTGATCCGGAAATAGCAATCCCGATTGCATTTATTTCTGATGAAGATGCCAACTGGTTAAATGAAAATAAGTCACCATATTTCCAACACAAGTTCGAGGAAAGGGCTGCGGCGACGGCTCTGTTTAGTTCCCGGGGCCCGGTAAATGGGAATTGGGATGTAAAACCAGACATGATTGCCCCAGGGGTTAACATTTTAAGTACTATCCCTGGCGGATATTCCATTTTGAGTGGTACGAGCATGGCGGCCCCGCATGTGGCAGGGGCGATAGCGGTGATGAAGGAGGCAAAGCCATTCTGGTCGCATGAAAAAATTATCGGTGCTTTACAAACGACTGCAATACGAATGACGAATGAGGATGACACAAATGAATCACCGACTGACCAAGGGGCAGGGCTCATACAAATTAAAGATACAATAGATACAGACACAATCATTTACAATCCAATGCTTACGTTAGGAAAAACGCAAAACCGGCTCGAACGAAAAAACACCCATATTACCATTGAAAACACAACTGAACAAGAACAACATTACACATTCGAACAACCGAAGAAAATCAAAGGTATCCAATGGCAACTACCATTGTCATTTACTTTACATCCCCATGAAAAAAAACGTATACCGATTAAAGTGACGATAAATGACCAATTAGTAGATGAAGCGATGAACCAAAATTATTTAACATTGCGACAGAAAAATCATACCTATCATTTACCTTTTTTAGTCGTCACAAATGAAGTGGACAATCCAACAATCGCAGGATTTTCCTTAGAACCAAAAGAGTGGGATGACGACATGTACCAATACGAATTGTACATTACTGAACCGGTCCAATCCGTTCAAATTCAGCTATATGATCCAGACACGATGTTGAATAAAGGCGTCCTTTGGAAGTGGACCGACTTAAAAGAAGGCATGAATGGAGGGGAAATTCCCCGTGTGGAAATTAAACAACGTGGTTTATATGATGGTCTAATCATCATTCAGCTAGAAAATGGTGAAATCGTTAATGAATTTACGGAAATTTTCATTCAATAAGGGGGAATTTTTAGTTTTGCGGGAAAAAATGATATCCCACCTAGCAAAAGAAACGGCAATTTTTCCAGACAGTTTAGGAAAAATAAAACAGTCAACCCAATAAACTCCATAGCAATTTTTGCAAAAATTTACACATCTAATTGGGTTAAAAATGCAACTCGATTTGTTCATAAAAATGTCAAGATTTAGCGAAAGATAAATGCTATCAATCTAAAAGTGAAAACTTTCACATAAAAACGACAATAAACGGATAAAACATTCATTAATTAAATTGACATCCTATAAGTGCTAATGTAAAATTCATCGTATGGAATCATTTATGTATAATAAGCAAATTATGTGCTTTTTCCTATAAATGACCCGATTTTATAACTACATATTGTATTGTTTTTCCTCAAACAAAGGTGGTAACATTCACATAGGTAATTTTGTTTGTTCGGTTTAAAAACAATACGAAAGTGAGCGAATGATGTCAGATTATCAATTGATGGCTAATCGACAACGAATATGGATGCTCGTCATTTTTATAGCATCAGCTGTTAGTGTGTTTTTAACTGCCAAATCTGCATTTTCATTAGGTTTAACATTAGGCATCACTGTAAGTTTTTATAACTTATGGTTGTTGCAAAGAAAGGCAAACCTATTAGCAGAAGCGGCGGAAAAAGAAGGTAAGCGAATTGGTATTGGAACAATTTCTCGCCTAGCTGCAGCCGCCCTAGGCGTATTAATTGCGATAAAATACGACTTGCATATCGTTGCCTTTGTCATCGGACTTATGTCGTCTTATGTAGTTATCATGCTAGACTTTTTACTATTTAATAGGAAATAACACAGAAAGTGGGGTGAGATGATGGAACATGGTGCACCAATCATTGAAAATGTGTTTGGCATTCCTTGGTTATCTGTAAATCTTTCCAACGTACTAATGATTGTTGTCACAGCGGCAATTGTATTCATTTTATCGGTATTGGGAGCAAGAAAACTGCAAATGAAACCAACCGGTGCACAAAATGTGATGGAATGGATTTTAGACTTTGTCAAAGGGATCATTAACGACACGATGGATTGGCGAACTGGTAAAGTATTTTTGCCACTTGCAATCACACTATTTACTTTTATATTAGTAGGGAACTTGCTAGGTGTCATCACAACATTTGCCTATAATGGAGAAGTTTGGTGGAAATCACCGACAGCTGATCCGGGGATAACGTTAACGTTATCATCAATGGTCATTATATTATCCCATTATTATGGTATCAAACTACGTGGGACAAAACATTACTTTAAAAGCTATTTCACACCAATGTGGTTTTTATTTCCGATAAAAATTATCGAGGAATTCGCGAATACATTAACATTAGGTTTGCGTTTATTCGGTAACTTATTTGCGGGTGAGGTATTACTAGGACTACTTGTTACATTAATGACAACAGGTGGAATTTTAGGGGCGATATTAGGTCCGGTTCCGTATTTAGCCTGGTCAGGCTTTAGTGTGTTTATTGGTGGTATCCAAGCGTTTATTTTTACAATGCTATCAATGGTTTATATTGCACATAAAGTTAACTTAGAACATTAATCAACCAGCTTTATCGAAATAAATCTGGAAATGATAAAACATCACTATTATATTTTTTGAGGAGGATTTTATATTATGGGAGCTTTAGCAGCGGCAATCGCAGTAGGATTAGGTGCACTTGGTGCAGGGATTGGTAACGGTTTGATCGTTAGTAAAACAGTTGAAGGTGTAGCACGTCAACCAGAATTAAGAGGACAGTTACAAACGATTATGTTTATCGGTATTGGTTTAGTTGAGGCACTGCCAATTATTGGGGTCGTTATTGCCTTAATGGTAATGGGTAGATAATTAAATATTTAACCGTAAAGGCGAAGCAATCATCTAAAACTTTGCCAACATTTATGTAACGAGATATTTTTATCCGAAAGGAGTGACGTGTGTGCTAGGTGGATTTCATGTAATCGATATGGTTGTTATGTTAGTTTTATTCGTTTTACTCGTTTATTTAGTTGGAAAATTCGCTTGGGGTCCAGTCATGGACATGATGAAAAAGCGTGAAGACTACGTAGCAAGTGAAATTAATGCTGCTGAACAAAGTCGGGCTGCAGCGGAAAAGGCGCAAAAAGAGTCGGAAGAAAAACTAACACAAACAAAACAGGAAGCACAGCAAATTATTGAAGAAGCCAAAAATGCTGGTACAAAACTAGAAGAAGATATCGTTGCTTCAGCAAAACAAGAAGCAGAACGAATTAAACAATCAGCAAAAGAAGAAATTCAAAATGAAAAAGATAAAGCATTACAAGCATTACAAGAACAAGTTTCTTCACTTTCCGTATTAATAGCAAGCAAAGTGATTGAAAAGGAAATTAGCGCACAAGATCAAGAAGAGTTGATCGCGGACTACATTAAACAGGTAGGAGAAGAGCAATGAGTATAGTTGTTGCGAAACGATATGCAGATGCTCTTTTTAAGCTTGCCACGGAAAAAAACCAAGCAGAAACAATTCAACAGGAACTGACGATTGTTCAAGAAGTTTTTGCTAACAACCCAAAATGGGCGACGATGTTAAACCATCCACGGGTTAGTAAAGATGAGAAAATGGACATGATTAATAAAGCCTTTGAAAAAACAAACCAACAAATTGTCAATATGATTAAATTACTTATTGAACGTAATCGTATCGAATCAATTCAAGCAGTTATCGGTCATTATGATGAGTTATATAATGAAGCAAATGGTATGGCCCATGCGACAGTTTACTCAGTTCGTTCATTAACGAGTGAGGAAAAAACACAATTAGAAACATCTTTTAAAAAACAGTTAAATAAAAAATCAATGACAATCGATAATGTCGTTGATCCATCGATCATCGGTGGGATGAAAATAAAAATTGGTAACACGATATATGACGGTTCGATTAGTGGAAAATTAAATCGATTAAAAAACAGTCTTGTTTCCGTTAGTTAATAAAGATAGGGGTGACATGGTATGAGCATTACTGCTGAAGAAATCAGTACACTGATTAAACAGCAAATTGAAAACTTCGATTCCGAAATCGAAATAAGTGACGTTGGAACTGTTATTGAAGTTGGGGACGGAATTGCACGTGCTCACGGACTGGATAACGTCATGGCTGGAGAGCTCGTCGAGTTTTCAAATGGTGTTGTAGGAATGGCACAAAACTTAGAAGAAAGTAACGTCGGGATCATTATTTTAGGTCCTTACACTGAAATTAAAGAAGGCGATGAAGTACGTCGTACTGGTCGTATTATGCAAGTACCTGTTGGTGAAGAATTAATCGGACGTGTAGTTAACCCATTAGGGCAACCAATTGACGGAAAGGGACCAATTGAAACGTCAAAATCTCGTCCACTTGAATCTGAAGCACCGGGTGTCATGGCACGTAAATCGGTTTTCGAACCATTACAAACAGGGATTAAAGCGATTGATGCATTAGTACCAATTGGTAGAGGGCAACGTGAATTAATTATCGGTGACCGTCAAACAGGTAAAACGACAGTAGCTGTTGATACGATTTTGAACCAAGCTGACCAAAATATGATTTGTATTTATGTCGCTATTGGTCAAAAAGAATCAACTGTTCGTGGAACAGTGGAAACTTTCCGTCGTTACGGGGCACTTGATTATACGATTGTTGTATCAGCAGGAGCATCTGACCCTGCACCACTTCTTTACCTCGCACCATATGCTGGTGTATCCATGGGTGAAGAATTCATGTACAATGGCAAACACGTATTGGTCGTCTATGATGACTTATCAAAACAAGCAGCAGCTTACCGTGAGTTGTCATTATTACTACGCCGACCTCCAGGTCGTGAAGCATTCCCAGGGGATGTATTCTACTTACACTCACGTTTACTCGAACGTGCTGCAAAATTAAATGACGATTTGGGTGGTGGTTCATTAACAGCCCTTCCTTTCGTTGAAACACAAGCAGGAGATATTTCAGCCTATATTCCAACCAACGTTATATCCATCACAGATGGACAAATTTTCCTACAAAGTGATTTGTTCTTCTCTGGTGTTCGTCCAGCGATTAACCCAGGTTTATCTGTCTCACGAGTTGGTGGGGATGCGCAAATTAAAGCGATGAAAAAAGTTGCCGGGACATTACGTCTTGACTTAGCAGCCTATCGTGAGCTTGAAGCATTCGCTCAATTCGGTTCAGACCTTGATAAAGCAACACAAGCACGATTAAATCGTGGACAACGTACCGTTGAAGTGTTGAAACAAGGATTACACAAACCGTTAGTCGTTGAAAAGCAAGTGATGATTTTATACGCATTAACTCGTGGTTTCTTAGACGATGTTGCTGTTGATGATATCCTTCGTTTTGAAGAAGAATTCCATGTATGGCTTGATAGCAACGCTAAAGAAATTTTAGACACGATTCGTGAATCAGGGGCATTAGCTGATGAAGATGCGATGAACGATGCCATTGAAAGATTTAAGAAAACATTTTTAGCTTCTTAATTGGATGGCGAGAAAAGTTTTCGAGTCATTCAGTTGTAACATTTAAGTGCGACATGAAAGTGAGAACACCTCGATGGAAGAAAGGTGGTGAAGAGCTTGGCATCTTTAAAAGATATTCAAGATCGAATTAACTCGACGAAAAAAACGAAACAAATTACGAAAGCAATGCATATGGTTTCAGCTTCGAAATTAAGTAGGGCTGAGGAAAATGCCAAAGGCTATTCTTCCTATAGTCATAAAATTCAGGAAGTGATCGCAAACATTGCAAGTAATAAATCCGATGTATCACATCCAATGTTAGAACGACGATTAGTCAAGAAGACGGGCTATATTGTGATGACAGCTGACAGTGGGTTAGCCGGTGCCTACAATAGTAACATCGTCCGGAAATTACATGACATCGTTCGGGAAAAACATCAATCAAATGACGAATTTACAATTATCGGAATTGGTCGCATGGGAATTGAGTTCAGCAAAAAACAAGGTTACGAATTATCAGAATCGATTGTAGGTATTTCCGATCAACCGAAATTTGCCGACATTAAAAGTATTGCAGCAAAAGCTGTGCAAATGCATGAAGATGGAGAAATTGATGAATTGGTCATTATTTACAACAAATTTGTCAGTGCCATTTCCCAACAAGTACAGGTGAACACGCTTGTACCAATTTCAGATATCGAAGAAAGTGGCTCAACAAGTCATTATGAATATGAACCAGATGAGGAAGAAATTTTGAAAGTTTTACTACCTCAATATGCGGAAAGTTTAATTTATGGGGCACTTTTGGATGCAAAGGCTAGTGAACATGCTGCCCGTATGACAGCAATGAAGAGTGCTACCGATAATGCGGATGAATTAATTGATGATTTAACCTTGTCATTTAACCGCGCGCGCCAAGCTGCTATTACACAGGAGATTACAGAAATCGTCGGTGGAGCAGCTGCGTTAGAATAGTGACATGAATTTTGGATAAATTTTTCCAAATGGGTTTGGAAGGATTTTATACGAGTAAGAGTAAGTAAGGAGGGAAATCGATTTGAGTAAAGGATACGTATTACAAGTAATGGGACCTGTCGTTGATGTGAAATTCGAAGATGGGGAATTACCTGAAATTTACGATGCATTACACGTGCAAATTACTGGTGCTGATGAGGGTGAACAAACGACCCTTGCACTTGAGGTAGCCCTTCATTTGGGTGACCATGCTGTCCGTACAATTGCGATGTCTTCAACTGACGGGTTACAACGTGGCGTTGAAGTGGAAAGTACGGGTGGTCCAATTGCCGTGCCTGTTGGTGATGCGACACTTGGACGAGTTTTTAACGTATTGGGAGAACATATTGACCTTGGGGAAGATTTGCCAGAAGATACAATGTCAAATCCAATCCACCGTGAAGCTCCTGATTTTGAAAACTTATCGACAGAAACTGAAATTTTAGAAACAGGGATTAAAGTAGTTGACTTATTAGCCCCCTACATTAAAGGTGGAAAAATCGGTTTATTTGGTGGTGCAGGGGTTGGAAAAACAGTTCTAATCCAGGAATTGATTAACAACATCGCCCTTGAGCATGGTGGTATTTCGGTTTTCGCCGGGGTTGGGGAACGTACTCGTGAAGGAAACGATTTATATTATGAAATGAAAGATTCCGGAGTTATTGATAAAACAGCGATGGTGTTCGGGCAAATGAATGAACCACCTGGGGCGAGAATGCGTGTTGCTTTGACGGGATTAACGATGGCAGAATATTTCCGTGATGAACAAGGACAAGACGTGTTACTCTTTATTGATAATATTTTCCGGTTTACACAAGCAGGTTCTGAAGTGTCTGCCCTACTTGGACGGATGCCATCTGCGGTTGGTTATCAGCCGACACTTGCAACAGAAATGGGACAATTACAAGAAAGAATTACAACGACAGATAAAGGATCAGTTACATCCATCCAGGCGATTTATGTGCCGGCGGATGACTATACTGACCCGGCACCAGCGACAACGTTTGCTCACTTAGATGCAACGACAAACTTGGACCGTGGCTTGTCAGAGCAAGGGATTTATCCAGCGGTGGATCCATTAGCATCGACTTCACGTGCGCTTGACCCGGAAATTGTTGGGGAAGAGCATTATGAAGTCGCGACAGAAGTTCAACGGACATTGCAACGTTATCGTGAGTTACAAGATATTATCGCCATTCTCGGAATGGACGAGTTAAGTGACGAAGATAAGCTTGTTGTTGGACGCGCACGTCGTGTACAATTTTTCCTATCACAAAATTTCCACGTTGCTGAACAATTTACTGGGCAACCGGGTTCTTACGTACCAGTAAAAGAAACAGTACAAGGATTTAAAGAAATTTTAGAAGGAAAATATGATCATCTTCCTGAAGATGCTTTCCGTTTAGTCGGACGCATTGAGGAAGTTGTGGAAAAAGCAGAAAAAATGCAAGCAGAAGTTTAAAAGAAATCGAAGACAGGAATGGAAAAAAGTGAATTTGTTTTTTTCATTCCTTGGTAGAAAGGTTTTCCAACCTTGTAGGAGGTGTGTTGGTGAAAACATTAACAGTCAGTGTCGTAACACCAGATGGATTAGTTCTAGAAGACGACTATGAAATGGTAAGTTGTCGAGCTGAAAATGGTGAATTAGGTATTTTGCCTGGACATATTCCTCTCGTCGCACCACTTTCAATTAATGAAGTAAGACTGAAAAAGGATAGCACGGAAAGTTATATGGCCGTTCATGGAGGATTTTTAGAAGTCCGACCTGACAAAGTAACCATTTTAGCACCATCAGCCGAAAATGTAGAAGATATTGATGTGAGGCGTGCGGAGGAATCACGCGATCGTGCGATGAAACGAATCGAATCAGCACATGAGGATATCGATTTGTTGAGAGCGAAGTTGGCGCTATCTAGGGCAATGAACCGAATCGACGTCTCGAAACATAGATAAACATTGCGAAATTGCAGAAGTTAGGAGCCAATATTTTATTGGCTCCTTTTCGTTGTGTGCGGGGCATGCACATATTCTATAGGGTTGAAGTCCCGAGCCGTGAAGGCAATAGTTGCGGTTAGCTTAAGATAAGGGTGTCCATCGTGAGGTGGAATCCATACCGAACGGTACGTACTGGTGGTGTGAGAGGACGGGAGTTAATCACCCCCTCCTTACTCGATTGGATTATTGTTCAGCCCCTTTGTCGAATAGTATTGGTGGAAAATTTTAGGTTAATATGCAAGTTTTGAGGTAGCAAGTCTACTTCCCCCCTAGTATAATAGAAATTTTGGTTATATAACATAGATAGTCATCCTAACCACATTAAATATATTTAATATCAGAATTAGTAAAACTACAATAGTAAAGAAGCCTTCAACACCTTTATGATTGATTTTAGATAACAAATTGCTACCGATTAATCCCCCGACAACCCCTCCCAAAATAATATAGGGAAGTAAATCCAATTTAAATGGCCCATATCCCGTAGTGGCTTGCGTAGTCAAAAGGGATGCAATTTGTGAAAAAAAAATGATAAATAGCGAGTTAATACTTGCATTCTTCGAATTCATTGAAAATCCAAGAGTTAAAACGGCCACATTAAATGGCCCTCCGCCTATTCCTAAAAACGCTGAAATTACACCGAGGATAATTCCAACTGAAAATATAAGGAACGAATTTTGTAAATTGTACATTTTTATCAAATTTTTATTTTTGTAATAGACAGAGATTACTAGCATTAATAAAGCTAGAATTACTGACTGTAAAAGGGAAACTACATCTAAAGTCCGCATAAAGCTTACTAAAATGTTGAATAAAATTTTTCCAATTATGCCACCAATAATAGAGGAGAGAGCAAGTATGATGGAAATTTTTAATTTTAATTTTAATTTTGATAATGCTATCTTAATCAAAGAAACACTAGACATCGAAAACACTGTGGCAGCCGATAATATCGATATTGTTGATATGTCATAATGTCCGTGAAAATCGAGGATGGGCTTAATAATTACTCCCCCCCCAATTCCTGCAATGGCACCAAATATGGAGGCAATTAGACCAATTAAAAAGTATGAAATTTCTATGTTTATCCCCCCATAATTATAAAATAGTCTCTCGGGTGATTTTGAAACGGAATCAACATCAGAAGTACCTTTTACCTTTATGATGTTTTTAACTAGCTCTGATTAGAACCCCTTTTTCAAATCCTAGTACTGTTTGAAAAATTGGTGCAAAGTTTACCCGAAAAAGGTAAACCGGAAATGAGATTGCCATCGTCAATCCCTGATGCAAACCTAGGTTGGAATAGCGCTTGTAACAGGAATTTTCATGGTTAAATTTAGGTTATGGTCAATCAAAAATAATTCATGGTTATTACATGTGTGAAACATGATAGTACAGAATGCGGTGTACGTAATGAATTCCGTACTGGGACTGAACGATTTATGGAATGCGGAAAACTTATTATAACCTAAAAGGATATTGTGGACAATGCTCTCGTAAACATAGGCCAAAATGCATATAGTTGATAAAAGAGGGTGAAAAATATCTATTAAAGAAGTAAAAGTAAAATAAATTTTATTCAATTGGTTTTTTGAAATATAAAATATTTTGAATTTATATTAGTTTGATTTATTTGTTTGTATTTTTAAATAATATTGCAAGTAATTTTTATACTACTATTAATATTCAGGAATTTTAGGGACAGCTAGTTAATTTCCGAATCC
>DKGO01000162.1 GCA_002453315.1 Caryophanales bacterium UBA6768
GTCACGATTAAACAAACAGAAGATAAATTGAATGTTTCTCCGAAAGTAACCAGTTTCGTATTACCATTAGGTGCGACGGTCAATATGGATGGTACTTCCTTATATCTATCCATTGGGGCCATCTTTACAGCACAACTATTCGGAATTGATTTAGGATTCATAGACATTTTACTGTTAATTGTTATTGCAACTTTAGGGTCTATTGGAGCAGCAGGGGTTCCGGGTGCTGGTTTAGTCATTATGACGTTCTTATTAACAGCACTAAACTTACCGTTAGCAGGTCTTGCATTAATCGCAAGTGTCGATCGTGTTTTAGATATGTTCCGTACTGCAACAAACATCACTGGGGATGCTACAGCTGCACTCTATGTTGACCGTTCAGAAAGAAAGCATCATCATATGCCACCATTGACGAAAGACGCATAAGAAGTTAGGATTTGTTTGATAAATAAAATGATCCTCCCTTTGTTATAAATTGTATAATTTGTGAAAGGGAGTTTTTCTATTTAATATAAATTTCTAGTTATAAAAAGTAAAACAGGAGTTGTTTTAAGTGAAGTATAGTTATATATCCCATTTATATTGTTCAAAATGTGATCAAATTCTGGAAAAAAATGAGCAACAACAGTTATGTAAATGTGGTTCACCTTTATTAGTTCATTATAACCTTAAGGGATTAAAGCGAAGTTTTACCCCGAAATCATTGATTGGTCGTGATGCAAATTTATGGCGTTATCATGAGATTTTACCAGTTGAAAATGAGGATAATGTTGTGTCATTGGGTGAGGGCATGACCCCTTTGTTAACGATGGACTCGATTGGTAAAGATATGGCTATTTCCCATTTATACATGAAGGATGAAGGCTTAGTGCCTACAGGGACTTTTAAAGCGAGAGGTGCAGCTGTTGGAGTGTCTAAAGCAAAGGAATTAGGTGTAAGAAAACTTGCGATGCCAACGAATGGAAATGCAGGGGCTGCTTGGTCTTTGTATTGTGCAAGGGCAGGTATTAAATCGACGATTGTCATGCCTGTTGATGCGCCTGAAATTACAAAAAAAGAATGTCAGGTGGCTGGAGCGGAATTGTATCTTGTAGATGGTTTCATTGGGGATGCTGGTCAAATTGTCGGTAGGCTTGTAAAGGATCGGGGAACCTACGATGCGTCGACATTGAAGGAGCCGTATAGAATCGAAGGTAAAAAAACGATGGGATTAGAAATTGCCGAACAGTTCGGGTGGAATTTGCCCGATGTGATTTTATATCCGACAGGTGGTGGTGTAGGGCTCATTGGCATCTATAAAGCCTTTCGGGAATTACAAGAACTAGGATGGCTAAAAAGTGATAAATTACCAAGGTTAGTAGCTGTTCAATCTGAGGGGTGTGCACCAATAGTGAAAGCCTGGAGAGCGGGGAAATCTAGTGCAGAACCTTGGGAAAATGCCAAAACAATCGCATTTGGCATTAATGTGGCAAAAGCAATCGGGGATTTTTTGATATTAGAAGGTATTAGGGAAACAGATGGATGTGCTATTTCTGTTAGTGATCGGGAAATTATTGCTGAACTACAAAAAGTTGCTTCATATGAAGGGTCATATATTTGTCCAGAGGGTGCAGCGGCTTTTGCGGCTGCGAGAAGTCTACGAAAAGACAATTGGATTAAAGAAAATGAAAGGGTCGTTGTCTTAAATACAGGTGCTGGGGTAAAATATCTGAATACAGTAGAAACTAATATAGCTATTTTACAGCCTAGGGACTACATTTAAAAAGTTATCATTAAAACTGGGTGAGCAGGAATCTATTTTATTGACGGAAGTTCAGGTACTAACTCCATTTCGAATTAGTACCTTTTTAACTATAATTTACTTGTTTGAATTTCCCAGAAGAAAGTAACCCGGATTTTGTGTACTTGATAAACCTTTAATGTTTAAATCCCATTAATCTCATCGAATTTAAGACGACTAATAAGGTGGCACCAACATCGGCAATAATAGCAATCCATAACGTTAACCATCCAGGAATAACAAGTAATAAAGCGATAATTTTTAAACCAAGGGAAAAAGAAATATTTTGTTTAATAATATTTAGTGCCTTTCTACTTAGTGCAATTGTGTATGGTAATTTTCGTAAGTCATCTGCCATCAACGCTATATCGGCTGTTTCCAATGCAGTATCTGTACCAGATCCCCCCATAGCAATTCCAACTGTGGCAGAAGCTAGTGCAGGTGCATCATTTACACCATCCCCAACCATGGCAATTCGGTGATTGTCTTTCTGGAATTCATTGATAACGTTCAACTTATCCTCTGGCAAAAGATTAGCTTTGTAATTCGTCATGTGGATTTCATTTGCAATCGCTCCTGCTGTCGTTTCGTTATCCCCGGTAAGCATCATCGTTTTTTTGATCCCTAGTTGGTATAGTTGTTTAATAATGGATTGACTAGTAGGACGAATTTGGTCGGCAACAGCAATGATCCCGATAATTGATTGTTTCATCCCGACAAGCATCACCGTTTGCCCTTTTGCTTCAAATTGATGCATTTGCTCCTTTATATAATCTGGTACCGATTTTTTATTTAATTCAGCAAAAAGTCGCTCATTACCAATGTAAAAACTTTTGCCATGAATATCAACTTTGGCTCCTTTTCCAGTAAAGGATTGAAAGTTTTCCCCTTGGTGGGGATCTAATGATAATTCTTGAGCTTTTGCCATAACAGCACTCGCGATTGGGTGTTGTGAATATTGTTCAATTGTCATAGCGATTTCCACAATTTCATTTTGTGAATAGTCTCCTATAGGCACAATGGTTGTCACAGATGGTTTGCCAATAGTTAATGTACCTGTTTTATCAAATGCAATGGCTTTTAATCTACCAGCTTCTTCGAGATGAATTCCACCCTTTATAAGGACGCCATTTTTTGCTGCATTGCCAATGGCCGTCACAATGGCAACAGGGGTTGAAATAATTAATGCACAAGGGCAACCAACAACTAAAGTAGCCAATCCAAGATAAATCCATTTTGACCAATCCATTGAAAATACAAGTGGTGGCACTGTGGCAACGAGTAATGCTAGAACCATAATTGTTGGTGTATAGTATGTGGCAAATTTATCAACGAATAATTGGGCTGGAGCCTTTTTCGTTTGAGCATCTTCAACTAGATGGATAATTTTCGCTAAAGTCGTATCTTCGACAACCTTTGTTACTTTCACTTCAATAAATCCTTCCTCATTTAACGTCCCAGCAAACACTTCATCGGTAATATTTTTTGCAACTGGCATTGATTCTCCTGTAATTGCGGCTTGGTTGACAGTTGATTTACCAGATATAACAACACCATCCATCGCAATTTTTTCACCCGGTTTGATAATCATTATGTCGTCTATCTGTATTTCTTCAACGGGTAAAACTGTTGGAATGTTATTTTTTAGAATTGTTGCCTCACTTGGGGCTATGTCCATTAATGTTTGAATGGAATTTCTTGCTTTGTCGACAGAATAAGCTTCAAGAGCCTCACTAATTGCAAATAATAAGACAACAACAGCTCCTTCTATCCATTCGCCGATTAATATGGCACCGATAATGGCAATGGTCATTAATGTTTTCATATCAAAATGAAAGGCCAAAAGGTGTTTGACACCGGTAATGAATAAATCATATCCACCTATGGTAGCTGATAAAATAAGAACACTGATA
>DKGO01000228.1:0-228 GCA_002453315.1 Caryophanales bacterium UBA6768
TTTAACTTATTTAATATTATCCAAGATTGTTTACGTTATCATAATTACTTCTTTATTTATTATACCAATGAAATATTCTGAAGAGTTGAAAAGTCTTGAATAATTTCGAATCGATAGTTTTTTAATAATTTTTCATTTTTACTAATTCGAATAAAATTCATAACTCCAAGCCCAAGTGCGACAAAGGTTTAAAAAGTTAAAAAAGAAAGTACCTCCCCAAATCTTGTA
>DKGO01000228.1:381-2827 GCA_002453315.1 Caryophanales bacterium UBA6768
AATCTTGTATAATGGTAGTGTACCAATACTACCCAAAAAGACTGAAGGAATACTTCCTATGACCACTACACGACAATCAAATTTATTTAGCATCCTGGAACTTTATGACATGCAACCTACCCAAAAGTATGATGCCATCATTGCAGCGATTAATTTGGATGCGATTTATTATGAAGTGACTAAAAAATCTAGACTAGGTGCACCAACATAACTTAATTATGCAGCGATGATTATTTCTATTTTCATTCGATACGTGGAACGTATCCCAACGATTAAAGATTTATTAAACGTCTCGATGATGATATTGGCTTTAAACTTAACTGTGTTTTTTGTTTCAGATACTGTACCTCCAGAAGCTTCTTATTCTAGGCTTTTGACTAGACAGAGTGAATCCAACAGCTTAGAAAAAGTTCAAGAGCAATTTATTGTTCAAGCTATAAAAGAAGGATTTATAATCGATAATACTGTTGCTATTAATGTGACACATTTTGAAGCCCGTGATAAAGCACCATCTAAGAAAAAAGAAGAGACGCCAAAGGAACCAAAGAAACGTGGCAGAAAATCCAAAGCCGAGCGTGATCAATGAAGAAATCCGCCAAAAAATATTTAAAATGAAAATCACCAAAGACCTAAGAAACTACAATGCACCAGCAAGAGGTTCAAGGCTTGGAAAAAGATATACAATCAACGTACTGCAGTTGAAAGAGTCAATGCCTATTTAAAAGAATTTTTTCAATTAAATAATGTTCGTTATCAAAGAGGAAAAAGTGCCAAGATACAATTTGGCATTGTCACCTAGTATATAATGCATCAAAACTAGCAGTAGATCGTTTAAATAAAGAATTACAAAGCCAATCACAAGATGCTTAATAAAGTAAATGAGTAAAATCTGTGTGAACACCGGCTTCACGTAGACTCCTACAGGAAAAAGCCGAAAATCCATTTAATACGTCAATAAACGTATTAAGTTAGTTGGGGCATTGCCTGTGGTAAGCGAAGTGAAGATGGTTAACACAGAAAATAATAATTTTTAAATCTACAATTGGAAATTTTGTTAAAGTATGATTTTTTAAAAAGGGTAATTATGAAATTGATTCAACTAATAAACAATATTGATAAAATAAATCCGAAAATAAAGTTTTTAGTAATTTTTAGCGTCATAATTTTATTTACCTTTTTATAAAAAAATAATAAGAAACCCCATATTAATATTAAAAACGGAGCATCTCAAAATTTCTATTAAATTTTATTATGATTTCTCTCAATTTATTCTTTTATCCAATCTGTCATAATATATCTGCCTTGTTGTCCTTCCCAATTATCAATTTGATGCTCAAAATTAAACTGGCCAAATTCACCATTGGCTCCTAATACACCTAGCCTTGGTGGATATTGTAACGTAGGCATTTCTTTCCTTCGTTCTTCGAATTCCTGTTTCATTTGCTCCGTTTCAAAGTTTCTATCAACCCCACTTGTTTCGATTAACACTTCTTCGACGTTTCCATCTTCAAAAATAAAGCCAACTAATGCGAATATAGTGAAAAATACTCCCTCTTCTGCTCTGGCGCCAAAAAATATTCTTGACTCTGCGTCACCCTTAAAAGAAGTGAATACTATTTTTTCCTCATTTACTTTGATTTCTTTAACACCGTCGGGTAATTTAATTGTTTTTAAACCATTAACAGCTTTCCATCTCTCTCCGATTACTCTTCTCATTTTTTCTTTTAAATCTTCATACAATTTAGGGTCGTTTTTATATAAATTATTTCTTTCTTCATCTTCTTTTGTTAAATTATTTTCAATAATTTCAAATTTTTCAGCAGGGGTTACATTAGGGAAATCGTTTTCATAAGGCAGTCTTACATTACTACCTTTTGCCTTTTCTGCTTCGTATCTTCTTAAATCCCCAACATTTAAACCAATTTCGAGCAATGCTTGGTGATAAGCCTCTTCTGCTTTCTTTATACTTTCAGGACTGTCATCATTCATATCTTCTAATAACTCATCACTAAGACTTTGTTTCATTGCATTCTTTTCCATTGTTGAGGCTTTTTTTCTTGATACAGAAAGTCCGAGTTCTGTCGCTTTATTTAGTTTCTCAGCATATTCATCTAAAGTCCAACCTATTTTTTCTAATAACTCAGCAATCTTTTCATCTTTTTCCTCTTCATCTTCGATGAAATTAATATCTTCTATTATCTCGTATATTTCTTTTTTTATCTCCAATATTTCTTCTTCTGTTAATGCATTATTTTCTTCCCCATTTTGATTATTCCCGGAGTTTTCTACTTCTTCGTTATTTTCAGTACCAGCTATTGCTTCCCTGTTTTGTCCAAGGTAGATAAAAACAGGGATAGTGATTATCAATAACAAAATGGGCGTTATCCACAATCCTTTTTTACCTTTTGGTATTTTTTCCTTATTCATGTAAATTCCCCCTGTAAAA
>DKGO01000108.1 GCA_002453315.1 Caryophanales bacterium UBA6768
AAGCCATAACAGGTATATTATTAACTTTTTGAATTCCATCGTTGACTTTCTCACCCAAAACTTTTAATAATTTTAATTTTAATTCTCTTACTCTTGTAAAGGTATTATCTACATATAATTTTATAATGTAGGAATTTTTACTTTTTTGAATAAATTGATACTGTTTGTTCTCGGGAAATGACCATATATTATTAGTAACAACATGTGGCGATAATCTATTCCCATTACTATCATAAACTACTTTTACTCTTCTACCGCCAAAGTAATTTATAGCCTTTTTTTGAATTTATGTTTACCAATATCACCAGTGTCGTATCTAATCATTGGCATTGAATAATTATATAAAACAGTAATCACTATACGTCCAATTTCACTTTCTTGTATGAGTTTATCATCATCAGGCTTTAAAATCTTAACCATATAATTTGTACCATTAAGAATGAAGACATTATTAACACTATCTTCCTGTCCAATAATACTGTTTTCTTGATTCTTTTTTTCTTTTCCTTATTTTGATAACAAGTAAATGGGGTCCCAGTAGAACCACCCGTTGACATTTTAACTAAATTATTTATATTATAATCTTTCGACAAAAAGCTCTTCTTACCAGACCCCCATTTAGGAAATCTAAACTCCAAAAAGCCTTCCTCCTTAATACAGACATGAAATCCCTATACAATTAAATCTCCTTTCATAGTAATGGATAAAATACTAATTTGAAGTTTTTATTATTTTAATTTCACTAAATTTCATCATGTTTATGTTTTCTTCATATAAACCTATTACATCAGTATTTGCAATGTCATTAATATTGTTAATTAACATACGTGGAATATTTACCCCACATTCATGTGCATGCGGATATCCTCCACCAAACCGTGGATTTACTTCAGAAATGTAATACTCATTATTTACTTCAAATATATCCACATCAATAATGCCTTTAAATCCGGCTTTCTTAACAAAATTATGGATCAGATCAAATAACTTATTATCTTTTATAGATACAGACTTGTCTGTTTCTCCTGCCCGCATTTTAAGCTTTTTCTTAGTGAAAATGGCTACAGGTTCATTGGACAACATATCTATGTATACATCAGCACCAAATTCTTTTCCATCCATATATTCTTGTATCATTAAATTATCAAAACGATTAAATAATAATTCTAGTTCCTCCTTTGAAGTGACCTTATTGATATTAATACTTGCACTACCCTTAACTGGCTTTACAAATACCGGGAAATAAATTTTCTTTTCTTTTAAATCTTCATAAAACTTCTCTTTTTCAATATAACTTTTTATTGTCTTGAAGTTATTTTTAATTAAAAATTGATACATCTCATATTTATTAAAACTCATATCTATAACACTTTTATGAGATACAATTGGAACAGCTCCTATATCCAAAAACTTTTGTTTATTTTCTGCAAGTATGCCCAATTCCGGGTCTATTAAGGATAAAATACCTTTAACTTTATTTTCTTCACATATCGATAATATATTTTCCAAATAGGCTTTTTCATCTACTCTAGGTACTATATAATATTTATCTGCATCATAAAGGGCTGGAGCCAACTCACTAGAATCTGCTGCTATAATTTGCCCCTTTCCTTCAATCTCTTTTTTAAAATATTGAACTATTTTATTTCGTGATCCGCAACTCAGTATTAAAATATTAATATCCATTAAATAGCTCCTCCAAATGGTCAAAAAATAACGGTGTACCACCAGTATGAATAAATAGGATATTTTTATCGGAAATATTGTTAGTTTTTATGTATTCTTTCATGCCCCAATATCCCTTGCCGGTATATATTGGATCCAATGGAATACCATCATTCTTTAGCATATCAAAGATTACCGATATTATTTTTTTGTTATAAGACCCATAACCATCAAGAACGTAATCATCTACTAATACTATCTGCTCGGATGATATTGACTTTCTTAGCCTATTAACCAAATAACTATCAACACTTTCATAAATTACTTTTGTCCCTTGTGGGTTTTTACGAGCGTTGCTAATACCGATTATTTTTTTATCATCATCATTAATTAATTTTCCAACTATTAATCCTGATTGGGTAGTACCCGTACCACTTGTATGAAAGATATAGTCAAAATTTACACCAGATTTTCTCTCGTATTTCAATATTTCACTGTATGCATTTAGATAAGCCTGCGTACCTATATTGCCATGTCCACCACCTTGAATAAAATAAGGTGCATAACCTTGTGCTTTTAACTCACTTAGTTTTAGTTTTATTATTGATTTTACCTTTGAAACGGGACAATATTCAACGGATGCACCAAATAAATTAACCAACTTGCTATTAGTGGTAGTATGACTCGATTCAATAGGTGAGATAATATAACATGGCAACCTTTTGGATGCTGCAATATTTGCTATTATCCGACAGTGATTAGAACTACTGGCTCCATATGTTAATACACAATCGGCAGAGGTTTTTCTTATATCCTCAAAAAAAAGGGTTGCTTTTCTGGCTTTGTTACCACCAAATGAAACTTGAAATAGATCATCACGTTTCATATAAAATGTATTATTATTTAAATTCTCACTTAATATTTGAATAGGTGTATAGTCGAAATCCATCTTTAGCCTTCCTTGATTTAAGGTATAATATTTCCTGTAAAGCCTAGCAAATTACTGATTTAACTATTAATCCTTCAAACCGTAATTAACACGTAAGTAGATCTTATTGCCATCTATATATGTAAATGCAGGTTCATGATATGGTGAATCAAATGCTTTTACTATATTAAAATTATTTTCAATTTTCTTAAAATCAATTTCTTTTTTTGTTAATGTACTTTCTGTATAATAGGTCTTTGTTCTATGTCCTGACTTTATCAAATCATCCTGTGAAATTTTATTGTTAATTCCTTTAATTATATCACCAATATTTTCCTTTAATACTTCATAACATAGTTTCTCACTCTTTCGATACAAAGTAATCCCTGTGTCATCCTCGGAAATTTTCAACTTTTTAATTGCTACAATATCCCCAGTATCTATGCCCTCTGTGATATAGTGCAATGTGACTCCATACTCTTTTTCCTTATTAATAAGTGCATTAATATTACAATAAGAGCCCCTATATTCTGGCAAAATCCCCCCATGTGTGTTTAAAATTCCCAGTTTAAAAGAATTAATAACATCAATCGGTATTATTTTATCGTATCTAACAGAAAAACCAATATCAGGGGATATTGAGGAAAGTTCATTAAATGTTAGGATTGGTATATTATTTCTTAAACAATAAGTATAAACCGTTTCCTCTTCTCTCCATCCTGTTTCCAAAGGGCTACAACATACACCCACTAATTCAATATCTTGTTTCAATACTATTTCTTCCAAACATTTTCTGGCTAATCCTATTGAACCAAAAAAAACAACCTTTTTCATAATATCAACCCCTTGATATTTTTTTGTTTTCTGCTTCTATATAGATACCTTCACTTCTAAATAGCCTCTTCAGTGTCTTAAAAAGTATCACAATGTCTAACCAAATATTAAACTTTTCAATATACTTAACATCGAAAAGAATACGATCATCCCATGACACTGAATTTCTAACTGTTACTTGGGATAAACCTGTTATACCAGGCTTCATTACAAATCTTTTACGTTGAAAACCACTATAATCAATATATGTATATGGGTGATGAGGAACTGGGGGTCTAGGTCCCACTAAACTCATTTGTCCAGAAATTACATTCAAAAGTTGAGGTAATTCATCTAAACTTGTGGACCGTAATATTTTTCCAATCCTAGTTATCCGATTATCTTGCTCTGTTTTCACAAATAAGCCCGTTCCAATTTTTTCCGCATTTACTATCATGGTTCTAAACTTAATAATTCGAAATACCTTGCCATTTTTCCCAAGACGTTCTTGTCTAAAAAACACTGGACCTTTTGATGTTAACTTAATTAACAAAGTTATTATAATGAGAAGTGGAGAAATAATGATTAGACCTATTAAACTTCCAAAAAAATCTATCAACCTTTTAATTATTAGATTTAATTTTCTCATCATTCCACAATCCTTTAATAATCTTTATAACTTTCTCCAAGTCATCTAGAGTTATCTTCGTATCTGACGGCAAACATAATCCTTTTTCAAACAGACTATCTGCCACTTTTGTCCCAATAAAATCATATTTTTCATAAAAAGGTTGTAAATGCATCGGTTTCCAAATGGGTCTTGATTCGATGTTTTCTTTTTGTAATGCTTTTATAATATCAATTGGTTTTACCTTTCCACTTAACGTAATAGCACTTAACCAGTAATTAGGTGCATTCCATTCATTTTCAGGCATGAAGTTAATTTCTTTAATGTCAGATAATTTCACTTTATAATAATGATAGATTTCATTTTTCTTTTTGACCCTGTCATCCAATACTTTTAGTTGTCCTCTTCCAATGCCAGCAGAAATATTACTCATTCGGTAATTGTATCCAAGTTCACTATGTTGATAATGAATCGCGGGGTCTCGGGATTGTGTTGACCAAAACCTCACTTTATCTGCTTTTTCTTTAATATTTGTGACGAGCATGCCGCCTCCAGATGTCGTAATGATCTTATTCCCATTAAAAGAGAAGATACCATAATCACTGAATGTTCCTGTTTGTTTTCCCTTATATGTCGATCCTAGTGATTCAGCAGCATCTTCAATTAATACGACATTATTTTCCTTACATATCTTTACAATCTCATCCATTTCTGCAGACAAACCATATAAGTGGACTACAATGACGGCTTTTACTTCAGGATATTTTTCAAAAGCCATTTGTAGGGCTTTAGGGCACATATTCCATGTCTTTTCATCACTATCGATAAAAACGGGAGTTGCGTTTTGATAAATAATTGGATTAGCTGTCGCCGAAAAAGTTAAAGATTGACAAAAGACGATATCCCCTTCACCAACTTCTGCTGCTTTTAACGCCATATGAATAGCTGCTGTACCAGATGATAGAGCTACAGCATGTTCCGCACCTACTTTTTGGGCAAACTCTTCTTCAAATTTATTAATATTCTCCCCTTGCGGTGCAATCCAATTAGTTTTGAATGCCTCTTGAATGTATTCCATTTCATAACCTTCATCACTCATGTGAGGAGAAGATAAGTAAATTTTATCAGCCAATAGATTGTTCCTTCCTTAACTTAACTCATTCACTTTCAGGTTCTCAGTCATTTCCAGCAAATACTCCCACAACTCATCTTTCATCTCTTCATTCTGCAGTGCTAATTCTATCGTTGTTTTGACGAACCCGAGTTTTTCGCCGACGTCATAGCGTTTGCCTTCAAAGTCATAGGCATATACTTTTTGTTGTTCATTTAATGCTTGAATGGCATCAGTTAACTGAATTTCGCCACCTGCGCCTATTTCGTGTTTATCTAATTCTTTAAATATTTCTGGGGTTAATATGTAACGTCCCATAATCGCTAAGTTAGAAGGGGCTGTGCCAAGTAACGGTTTTTCGACGAAGTTTTTTACTTCGTAACGACGTCCTGCTTGACCATTCGGATCAACAATGCCGTATCGGTCTGTTTCACTTTCTGGTACTTGTTGGACACCGACAATTGAACTACCTGTTTCATTGTATTCATTAATTAATTGTTTCAAGCACGGTGTGCTAGCCTGAACGATATCATCTCCAAGCAAGACTGCAAAGGGTTCATCACCGATAAATTTTCTTGCCGACCAAACAGCATGACCGAGCCCTTTTGGTTCCCGTTGACGAATGTAATGAATGTCAACCTCCGCCCGTTTAACTTTTTCTAATAAATCTGTTTTCCCATTTGCTTGTAAATTTGCTTCTAGCTCAAAATTTTTATCGAAATGATCTTCAATTGCTCGTTTCGTTTTTCCCGTGACGATAATGATATCTTCAATCCCTGAAGCAATCGCCTCTTCAACGATATATTGAATCGTCGGTTTATCGACAATTGGCAACATTTCCTTCGGCATTGCTTTCGTTGCTGGAAGAAATCTTGTGCCAAGTCCAGCCGCAGGAATAATTGCTTTTTTAATTGGTTTAATCATGTCATTCATTTCCTTCTACATCATTTATTACTTATTAGTTGATGGCGTATTTTGTAAATACTCTCTTAAAAATACAATCCCGACTGATACCATTAATCCTAAAACAAATGCAATTGCTACATTCAGTTTTTTATTCGGTGAAATCGGGTTAGTTGTTACGAACGGTTCTGATAATACATTTGTACTTAAGTCCATGATGTTCATCGTACTAATGCTTTCAACATCCTCATATTTACTACTATAAAAGTTGTATAATTCCTTAATTTCATCAATTTTCCTATTTAATTGTTCGTATTTTACTTGATCGGCTTTATCTAATGCTTTTAATTGATCCAAAATCGCATCGTTTACTTCAACGACATACTGACTGTTTGATGCATTTTGTTGAAACAGAATAATCGTCGGTAAGTCATAATCACTAGCTAACTGATTAAATTGATCAACGGCTACCTCTAATTTCGTTTCTTCTTCTGCCATTTTATTGCTGTATTCGTTTTTTAATAAATCGAGACGGTTTTGAATATTTCCTTCAATTTGTTCCCGAGTAATCGTTAATAAACCGTCCATGATGCTTTTAATCATGTCACGGTCTGACGCTTCCATTGAAATATCAATATAAGGACCTGTTTCCTCAGTAGGTAACTCAATATTAATTTTATCCTTTAATAAATTAACCGACATATCTAAGTTTTCTTTCTGAATTAATTCCCCTATGGTACTTGGTGACTTAATCGCCTGACCAAATACATCAGGACTTGTCATTTCGTCTATGTATGGTTGGACTGATTCGGGTACAGAAGCAACATTATGGACAGTCACTTGTGCTTCCCCTCTATAAATTGGTGAAGCGATAAAGAAGCTATAAATGACACCCGCTAAAACTACAATTGCAGTAATGACACCTATAAGTAGCTTCCCTTTCCATAACGTATCAATAATTTCCCGTAAACTTATTTCTTCTTCCATCTCGTTCTCCTTTATTGTCTCGTTTAAATTAGTAGTTTACTAGCCTGATTGTAACACGGATTCTTTTGCTTTTGTTGGCTTTTCATTCGCTACTTTGATCAACCATTGTTTTAATTCTTCATTCGTTAATTCATCAAAGCTGTTGATGATCTTTTCTACCTCTTCTATATTAACATATTTTGTCTTACCAATGTATATTTTATCGAAAACTTGCTTATGATGGACCTCATCTTCATTGAGAAGTTCCTCATACAGCTTTTCACCCGGTCGGATTCCTGTCACTTGAATGTCAATTTCATCTTCCGTATACCCAGATAAACGAATTAAGTTTTTTGCTAAATCAATAATTTTTACTGGTTCTCCCATATCGAGGACGAAAATCTCCCCTCCACGGGCTAGCGTACCAGCTTGGACAACGAGACGGGATGCTTCTGGGATTGTCATAAAATACCGTGTCATTTCTGGGTCTGTAATCGTAATCGGTCCACCTGTGGCTATTTGTTCCCTAAATAGGGGAATAACACTTCCCCGACTGCCGAGGACATTTCCAAATCTGACGGCGACAAATTTTGTTTTACTCGTTTTTGCCATATGTTGGATGACCATTTCTGCCATTCGTTTCGTCGAACCCATGACATTCGGTGGGTTGACTGCTTTATCTGTCGATACGAGTACAAATGTATCCACTCCATACTTGCCAGCCGCCTCAGCGACATTTTTTGTCCCAATGATGTTGTTTTTTACCGCTTCACGCGCATTGTCTTCCATTAAAGGGACATGTTTATGGGCGGCTGCATGATAGATTTTTTTCGGTTTGTACGTTTGAATAATATCATTCATTCTTGTTTTGTCACGGACATCACCAATAATTGGAATAATTTCAACATCCTTTTGGGTATGATGTTGGCGTAATTCTTTTTCAATTAAATAAATGCTATGTTCCCCATGACCAACGAGTAATAATTGTTTTGGTGAGAAGCGAATAAGTTGACGGCACAGTTCTGAACCGATTGAGCCGCCTGCCCCTGTAACAAGGATAACTTGTCCTGTCACAGAATCACTGATGGCTTCAATATCTAAGACGACTGGTTCACGGCCAAGCAAATCTTCGACTTCAACATTTTTCAAATTACTGACAGACACTTTTCCTGTCATTAAATCTTCAATTCTCGGTATCATTTTAACCGTTGCATCAGTTTCATTACATTGGTCGATAATCTTTTTCAATTGCCCATTTTTTAACGATGGAATGGCAATAACGATATGTTTAATTTGCAATTGTTTGACGACTCTTGGAATGTCAGCTACTTTCCCGACGACGGATATATTAAATAACTGTAACTGTTGTTTTTCTTCATTATCATCGACGAAAGCGACTGGCCACAATTCTGACGTGTTATGCTCGGTATTGAGCTGTCTGGCAATCATCGCTCCAGCATTGCCTGCCCCGACAATTAGGGTTCGTTTTTTATGCTTGGCGGCTTTTATGTAACGATCACGGAACACCCGCCATGTGAAACGACTCGCTCCTAGCAAAATAATGTAGATCATCCATGAAACGACTAACATCCGTTTGTAAATGATAAAGTCATTCATGAATAATTGCATCAAGGCTGACGTGATGACTGTAAATGTGACGACCTTCACAATCGTAAGCAATTCTCCAACACTAGCATACTCCCATACTTTATAATACAGGCGAAAAATCATCGCATAGACGTGATGGAATATAATGTAGAAGAAAGTTGTCATAAGAATAATCTTTGGTATGTATGGTACGACAAATGAGTGTGAATGCATAATCCAATAGCTGAAGGCGATTGATGCGACAATGATTATCGTATCAAGCGACATAAGTAATGGGATTCGTTTTTTTCTTGACATTGTCGACACCTCCATCTGTTCTAATTCCCAAATATTTATTATAGCATAATTGTAGTCTATTGATTGTATTTTAATGCTAATGTAAACAATTGTAAAGGTGATATGGAATAAAATGGAAATATTCTTTTAGAATGACACTTTTTTGTAAACTTGCCGATGATTCGTGTTGTGTTTATGGTTTAAATTAGATTGTTGCCTATTTTAGCGTCGGAAAAACCAGCTTCTTTTTGTGAGAATCTGGCTTGGTTCCAGACGATTAACGTGCATGTTATCAATAATTAGATGACTGTTTTCCATGAACATCCTATACGTGTCAATGCCATATTTCTGTTTTAAACTATCCATTGCCTGTCTTAATTGAAATGGTCTTGCTTGTGAATGATGAGCATCAGAGGCAATCACATGGGTTAGGTTAGCCTCAATTAACTGATGCGTAAATTTTTCTACTTCTTTACCGAACTTGCCTAGCAAACTGGCAGCGGTAATTTGCGTAATGGCGCCTTTACGAACTAGATTGTACATCCTCCGATGATTTTCTCGTAATTCAGCATTACGTTCAGGATGCGCGATGACGGGAACGTATCCCGCCATTTGAATATCGTAAATCAGTTTTTCCGTATAATAGGGTATTTCTTTATAGGGAAATTCAATGAGCAAAAACTTCGAATCATTCACTGTGGCTAAGTCATTGTTTTGAAGTTCTTTTACTAGATTCCCATTGATACGAACCTCTTGCCCGACTAGAACGTTTAATGGAATGTTGTACGTTTGGAAAAGTTCATTTAAAATAGCGACATGTTTGACGATGTCGGCTTTTTTGTTTTGATAAGAATGTTCGTTATGGTGTGGTGTGGCAACAACCGTATTGATCCCTTGTTCAAGGGCATTCATCGCCAGCTTGATGCTTTCTTCCTCTGTCTTTGGACCATCATCAAGTGCTGGTAATATATGGTTGTGAATGTCAATCATCGTGCCTCACCTTGCTTTCTAGTAAACTACCCTAAAGGTTCCCTGAAATGAAGGGTTACTTTCAGATGTACGCATACTTCCGTTGATAATCGTTGTAGTTGTCGGATGTTTTCGATTGTGCAACTGTATATGACTATACCGAATATTGGCAACTAGTTTTTTTGACCTGAATCTATTTTACCATAAGAAGTATAAAGTGAAATGAATTATTCAAAATACTTATTTTTATGATACTTTTGTTTGGTTTTTCCGAGTGTTGTGGTTGCTTTTTCTTAGGGTTATGATTTTTCAGATTAATTTTTTTGTGAAAAATTACGTTCCATAATAGTAATAATAATTTGTTGACACTTTTTTACGGTCGTTCAAAATCGTGCCGAGAACTTTCCCGTTTGCTCCTTTAAACTGCTCCACCATCGTTTCCATTTCCTCTTTCTTTGTCTGCCCACTTCTGACAACAATAAGAATGCCATCAACAATATTGGATAAAATTTTTGCATCTGTCACTGCAAGGGCTGGTGGTGTATCAAAAATAATAAAATCATATCTCGTTTTTAATTCCTCAATGAGATGGAGCATCCGTCTAGACCCTAGCAATTCAGAAGGGTTGGGTGGAATTGGCCCACTCGTAATGGCATCTAAATTATGAACATCGGTATCATTGATCACTTCATCAAGTGTAGATTCGCGAATTAATAAGTTGCTTAATCCCTTCATATTGCTGAGCCGGTACGTATAATGAACCGTTGGTTTACGTAAATCTGCATCAATAAGTAATGTTCTCATCCCTTGTTGCGCATAAACAACCGCCAAATTCGCCGCCGTTATTGACTTCCCAGCGCCTGGTCCGGCTGATGTTATCGTAATTGTTTTTAATGGTGTATCAACTACAGAAAACTGTAGATTTGTCCGTAATGTTCGATATTGCTCAGAAATAGGTGATTTCGGATTGATTTTCGTAATCAATTGGCGCATTTTTGTGGAAATCAATTTTTCCTTCCTTTTAAACACGTTCATTCACGCTCCAGTATGTGAGTTTGCTAAATATCTTTTTTGTTGGGATAAAATGGTGAACCAACACGGCCTTACTTATAAGTTTTTCCGATTGGGTTCAATTTATTTATGAAAGTTAAAATTTCCGCTTTTGGCGAATATCTTCTTGATTTATTGTTGTAATGACAGCAAGAATTGGTAGATTCGAATGTTTTACCAATTCCTCTTCCGTCGTAATCGTCGTATTTAAATATTCACGTAAAAATGCTATCCCGACACTAACCATTAATCCGAGGACTGTAGCAATCGCCATATTTAATTTAATATTCGGCTCGATTGGACGTGGATTTTCTGACGTCATTGCCTCGGTTAATATACTAACATTG
>DKGO01000234.1 GCA_002453315.1 Caryophanales bacterium UBA6768
CAGTAATTGTAGGAAAATTGTTATATCTTTCTTTTCATTAACATTCATTGGCAAAGCCATATGACCATCATTTTCAAAAAATATCAGCCATTCTTTTGTTTTTACTTCATCAGCTAAATCACGTTTCATTAAAATAATAATTTTAGTTTTTTGTTGTAAATTAAGTTCTAACAAAGGGTTTTGTGATGATTTTGGTGCACGCGCATCAATCAATTCAATGAAAATATCGATATGCTTTATTTGTTCGTTTATTTCCCGAACTGTTTTCGCCATATGCCCTGGATACCATTGAATCATCATTATCACCTACTATTCATGAATTAAACGCAATCTATCTATTGGCCAATAAATAATACTTGCCTTACCAACGATTTCATCTATGTCTATTAATCCAATAATACGACTGTCGGTAGAATTGGAGCGATTATCCCCAAGAACTAGTATAAAACCTTCTGGAATAACCTCATATGACCCGGGCAATTCCTCCAGTGTAAAATCATTAACTAATTTCGGAAACAAAGTTGTCTCAAAAGTACCTTCTAGAAAAGGTTGTTCTACCTCTTCATCATTAATATATAATTGATTGTCACGAATAGCAACATGTTCACCTGGCAAACCAATGACTCTTTTTATAAAATCTTTTTGCTCAGATGCATGGAAAATGACGATGTCAAATCGGCTTGGATCTATTAATTTATAAATAAATTTATTAACAATCATTTGATCCTGATTATAAAGAGTGGGTTGCATTGAGGGTCCTTCAACAATCACGGGAGAAATAAAGTAAATACGGACGACAAATGCAAAAACTAGTGCTAACATTAATGCCTTTACCCATTCAAACCAATCCGTATTAGACTTATATTGCATGCATAGTTCCTCCCTTATTGATTTCTGCTAAAAATGATATTTACCTGTTCATTATAATAAAAAAAGAGCTTCTTTTAACGATGCGAAGCCCTTCTTTAATTTACACTATTTATAGTCTTTCTTTAATTCGAGCAGCTTTTCCGCGTAATTTACGAATGTAATAAAGTTTAGCGCGTCGAACAATACCACGATGGGTAACTTCGAGTTTATCAATTCTTGGTGAATGAAGTGGGAAAGTTCGTTCTACACCCACACCGTAAGAAATTTTTCTCACCGTAAATGTTTCATGTATACCGCCATTTTGTTTTTTAATGACGATCCCTTCAAATACCTGAATTCTTTCTCTCGTTCCTTCAACAACTTTAGCATGTACTTTTACCGTATCACCAGCACGAAATGATGGGTGGTCTGTTCGAAGTTGATCTTTAGTGATTTCTTCCATTAACTTTTGCATTTAAGTCTCACTCCTTCCAAACTAATGCTCTTAACCTTTCTGTTAGCGGAACATCGTTTTCAGCCTCATGAGTATGAAGCACATCTTATAATATAACATAGACAAAGGTTATCGACAACAAAAAACAATTTATTTTTTTGTGTTTTTTAGCTGATCAATATAGGCTTGCTCTGATTCACTTAACGTCAAGTTCTTTAATAAATCTGGACGACGTATAAAGGTTCGTTTTAATGCTTGTTCGTGACGCCATTTATCAATTTCTTTATGATTCCCTTGTAATAAAACGTCAGGCACCTTTTTGCCTCGGAACTCGGCTGGCCGTGTGTAGTGTGGGTGTTCAAGTAATCCTGTAGTGAAAGAATCCTCCTTGGCAGATATTTCATTGCCTAACACTTCCGGTAGTAATCTGACAACACTATCGACAATTACTTGGGCCCCAATTTCTCCACTTGTTAGGACATAGTCTCCAATCGAAACTTCATCTGTAACGATATTTCTTATTCGTTCATCATATCCTTCATAATGACCACATATAATAACGAGGTGTTTTTCTTTAGATAATTCTTCAGCTTTTTTCTGAGTGTATACTTCACCTTGTGGACACATTAAAATGATTCGGGAGGTTAATTGGTTTTGTCTAGATGTGACAAAATCAACAGCATCGTAAATTGGTTGGGCAGTTAATACCATGCCAGCGCCACCACCGTATGGATAATCATCAACCTTTTTATGTTTATTTTGCGAAAAATCCCGGAAATTAACTAAATCATATTGAAAATGACCAGCGTCATTGGCTCTCTTTAAAATGGAATGATTTAACGTGCCTAATAGCATATCAGGAAATAGAGTTAAAATATCAATATGCATTATTCAATAAGCCCTTCTAGTAATTTAATCTTTATTAATTTTTTCGCAATATTAACATCAATCACAACATCTTCGATATAAGGAATTAAAATTTCCTTACCGTTTCCGTCATTTACAACCCATACATCATTTGCACCAGGTGCTAAAATAGACTCAACAACACCTAAGTTTTCACCATCGATTGTTTGAACATTGCATCCGATAATTTGATGATAGTAAAAAGCATTTTCTTCTAATTCTGTCTGTTCTTTTTCTGTTATATATAATGTCTCTCCGACTAAATGCTCCACATCTTTTATTGTTTCATAATGTTTAAAATGAATCAGTAATCCTTTATTTGTTTGACGATACCCATCTATTTCTAATTCTACCTTATCTATTTTATCCTTTATGTATACCTTGTTCCCAATATCGAATCGTTCATTAAAGTCAGTTAATTGCTTTACCTTTAATTCTCCCTTTAACCCATGTGTGCCCATAATTTGTCCAATGACGAACAAAAGCATCACCTTCCAACTACGTATATTTTTCCTATTTCCCCCAAATCATCCATCAATCCTGACAATAATATCATCTTCAATCACTACTATTTTTGGGCTAATCACTTCATCCCAACTGTCACCGATGGATATATCCTCTAGGGCCTGTAATTCCCTTTCGACAATTTCACTTCCTAATTCTAGTACAGATAATTGTTCCATTTTGAAATCAATGTTTGCCATTCTTTCTTCCCGATTGGAAAGTTCCTCCTTCATGCGTTGTTGAATATTGTAATCTAATGTTCCATACTTATGTAATAACTTTTTCTCTTCAAATTTTAATTGTTCGCATTCAATTTTAAGTTGTTCTTTTTCCTTTTGAAATTTATCCGCCAAAGATGCTTTACTTTTTTCTGTTAATACTTGTTTAACAATGACACGTGAAATAATTTGCATGAAAATGCTCCTTAAACCATCATTATTCTCTAACATATCCTTTATAAATTATAGCATATTTATAAGCAGATGTTAGTTTTTGTATAAAAAAGCAAAAAATAGCGCTAGTCTTTTTTCTAACTTAAAAGCTGTTTTTTAATTGACTCCAATCTGCTTACTTCGTTTTTTCAGATCCAATGGAAAATACAACCATATTTAATTTTTCACATCAAACATGGTTGTACCTTATTGGTAATTTTATTAACTTACATTATATCTAAATATACCCGTTTATTATTTTCCGGTTTAGAAGAATAAACGATGGTTCTAATTGCCTTAGCAATGCGACCATTTTTTCCGATTACTTTACCAACATCTTGCTCATTTACCGTTAAATGATAAACAATTTTAGAGTCTTCTTCTCTTCTTTCTATGACTATATCTTCTGGATGATCCACTAGCGGTGTAACAATAGTTTCAATTAACTCTTTCATGGGATCACACTTCTTTCTTATTGATTTTTCGCGTCATGAAATTGTTTCATAATACCTTGTTTTGAAAACAAATTACGTACTGTATCACTAGGTTTAGCACCCTTTTGCATCCAATCTACCGCTTTTTCCTCATTAATTTTTAATGTCACTGGTTCTGTTAAAGGATTATAATATCCGATTTCTTCAATGGATCTACCGTCTCTTGGTGCGCGTGAATCGGCTACAACAATACGGTAAAATGGAGACTTTTTAGCTCCCATTCTTTTTAAGCGAATTTTTACTGCCATCTATTTACACCTCCAATAAATTACTTTTATAAACTTTTGTTATATTAAAACCATCTTGTGCATTTATTACAACGATATTGATTCTAACACACGAATTTAGGTCTGTAAAGTATTAATACATGACAGTTAAAAATCTATTTACAATTAGTGATATCCGAACATCCTACATAAATGGAAATGGCATCCCTTTTCCTTTTTTACCTTTTTGCATGTTCGTCATTTGTTTCATCATTTTTTTCATTTCATTAAATTGTTTTAACAAACGATTTAATTGGGATACATTTGTTCCCGAACCTTTGGCGATTCTTCTTTTACGACTCGCATTCATGATAGAAGGATTTTCACGTTCCGCTTTTGTCATCGATTGGATCATTGCCTCAATATGGACGAGTTGTTTTTCATCGAATTGAACATTTTTCATCCCTTTCATTTTATTAGCCCCGGGAATCATCGATAATAAGTCCTCAATAGGACCCATTTGCTTCACTTGACCCATTTGTTCTAAAAAATCGTCAAATGTAAATGACATTGTACGCATTTTTTCTTCTAATTGTTTGGCTTTTTTTTCATCCATTGTTGTCTGGGCTTTATCGATTAAAGTTAATACATCGCCCATCCCTAATATTCGTGACGCCATTCTGTCAGGATGAAATTCTTCAAGTTCATCTAACTTTTCACCCATCCCGACAAATTTAATCGGCTTTTCAGTGATTGCTTTAATAGATAAAGCCGCACCACCACGGGTATCTCCATCTAATTTAGTTAAAATAACACCTGTCATGTCTATTTGCTCGTTAAAATTTTCAGCGAAGTTCACTGCATCTTGTCCTGTCATTGCATCGACGACAAAAAAGATTTCGTCTGGATTTGTTGCATCCTTTATTTCTTTTAACTCTTGCATTAAATCCTCATCAACATGTAAACGACCGGCCGTATCAATAATGACATAATCGTGATGCTCCTCTTTGGCAAATTCAACCGCCTGTCTAGCAATGTCAACAGGGTTCATATCATGTCCTTTTTGAAAAACAGGCATTTGTAGCTGATTACCTAAAGTTTCTAATTGCTTCATTGCGGCGGGTCGATATATATCACAAGCAACAAGAAGTGGGGAGCGATTATATTGTTTCCTTAATAGGTTGGCTAACTTACCAGTTGTTGTCGTTTTACCAGCCCCTTGTAAACCAGCCATTAAAATAACAGTTGGTGGGCGGTTATTGGCAGCTATCTTGCTCTGTTCACCACCCATTAATGTGGCTAATTCCTCGCGAACAATTTTAATGACTTGTTGGCCGGGAGTTAAACTGCCCATTACTTCCTGACCGATAGCTCTCTCTTTTATATCAGCAATAAATTTTTTAACGACTTTAAAGTTAACATCCGCCTCTAATAATGCTAGGCGAACTTCTCTGGCCATCGTATTAACGTCCTGTTCACTTACTTTACCTTTTCCGGTAATTTTTTTAATCGTTTCTTGTAGCCGGTTAGATAGTCCTTCAAAAGCCATTTACAAGCCCTCCTAATCTAAATCTTTTAATCGAACTAGCAACTGAAAAATCTCTTCATCCGCATCTTTTATACTTTTAAGTGCAGCCTCCAATTGTTGAATCACTTCTTGTTTTAACAAAAATTTATCATACAAATGTAATTTTTCCTCATAATTTTCTAACATTTGCTCTGTTCTTTTAATGTTATCATAAATTGCCTGCCTGGACACTGAACGTAAATTGGCAATTTCACCTAAAGAAAAATCTTCACGATAATATAGCCCCATATATTCCTTTTGTTTTTCCGTCAAAAGTTCAGCATAAAAATCGTATAACATATTCATTTTTGTTGTTTTTTCTAGCATTGCCAATCGACCCTTTCATGACAATTTTAAGAAAAATTTATTCCTCCACCTGTGCAAACAATCCATACACAAATGCATCGGCATCAAATGCTCTCAAATCATTAACTCCTTCGCCAAACCCAACAAGTTTAACAGGAATATTTAGTTCGTTACGAATCGCAAGAACAATCCCACCTTTGGCCGTCCCATCTAATTTGGTTAACACAATACCAGATACATTAGTAGCCTCAGAGAAAGTTTTTGCCTGACTAAGTGCGTTTTGACCTGTCGTAGCATCTAATACGAGCAATACCTCGTGGGGAGCATTCGGGACTTCACGTCCGATAATGCGGTGAATTTTTTTGAGTTCATTCATTAGGTTTACTTTATTTTGTAAACGTCCTGCTGTATCACAAATTAACACATCTGCTTGACGTGATTTTGCTGCCTTTATACCATCAAAAACAACTGCAGCCGGATCACTGCCTTCAACTTGTTTTATAACGGGGATATCAATTCTTTTTCCCCATTCCTCAAGCTGGTCAATCGCACCTGCACGGAAAGTATCTCCAGCGGCAAGGACAACCTTTTTCCCTTGCTCCTTTAATTGATTTGCAAGTTTTCCAATGGAAGTTGTCTTCCCAACACCATTGACACCGACAACTAAAATAATCGTTAATTCATCAGCTTGTAAATTTAGTTGATCAATACTTTCGTCATCCTCAGCATAATACAGCTCAACTACCTTTTCACATATGACCTCGTTCATTTCTTTTGGATCCTTAATATTTTTTCGTTTTACTTCCATTTTTAAAACTTCGATTAATTCCATGACAGTTGCCACACCAACATCAGCCATAATAAGGGTTTCCTCTAACTCTTCAAAAAAATCTTCATCGACCTGTCGATACCTTGCAATTAAGTCGTTAAATCTGTTTGAAAAAGATTGACGGCTTTTCTCCATCCCTGAGGCATATTTTTTCGTCACTTCTTCATCTTTAGAAAATTTGCTTTTAAATCGATTAAAAAATCCCATTTCATTCTCCCCCTTGTGCTAAAAAACCTTCCCTTTATGTTGCTGTTTCAACTAATTCATTCATATCTTCGAGTCTAACGGATACGAGACGGGATACACCGGACTCTTGCATTGTTACGCCGTAAAGTACGTCTGCTTCTTCCATTGTTCCTTTTCGATGTGTAATCACGATAAACTGTGTCCCTTCACGATATCGATTTAAATAATGACTAAAGCGTGCAACATTTGCCTCGTCTAATGATGCATCTACTTCGTCTAGTATACAGAAAGGGACGGGCTTTACTTTTAAGATGGCAAACAATAATGCTATGGCTGTCAACGCCCTTTCCCCACCAGATAATAAACTTAACGCTTTCTGCTTTTTGCCAGGAGGACGAGCAATAATTTCAATGCCTGTTTCTAATAAATTACCTTCATCAGTTAATTTAAGATGGGCATCTCCCCCACCGAATAACTTATTAAACACATCTGTAAATGCAGTTTGAATTTGCGAAAACATGGCACCAAATCGTTTAATCATTTCTTCATCCATTTCGGCAATGACATCAAATAAGGTCTGTTTCGCATCTAACAAATCTTGTTTTTGTTCTGCTAAAAATTGATGTCTTTCTAATAAACGCTCATATTCATCAATTGCCCCTAAGTTTACTGTTCCTAGTGATTCGATGGCAAGCTTAATTTGTCGCACTGTCTTTTTTGCTGCTTCCATATCTTCTACACGTTCATGCTCGTTGGCTGCCTTTTCAAATGATATGACGTATTCTGTCTGTAGATGGGATAAATTATTTTCTAGTGCAACGTCTAATCTCGTCGCTCGAACTTCCTTTTGTTGAATTTCTTTCATTAATTTTTCATGTTGTTTTTCTAATTGTTTTATTTCCCGTTCTTCATCTTCTATTTCTTTTGTCAATGTTAGTCTTTTCGTACGTCGATCTGTAAGTGAAGTTTCTGCCTTATCTTTCAATGATTTCATCGTATTAATTTCTTCAGTCATTTCTTCTTCAGTAACTTCTTTACTTTTTTCCTCTAAAATAGAACTTAATTGTTCTTCAATAGTACGTTTTTCTTTGTCATAACTTTCCTGTTGACGATTAATATCGCCGAGTCGTTGAACAATATTTTTTTGTCTTTCCTCTAGTTCTGCCTTTTTAATTTTAAATTGCTGTAATTGATCCTCGAAATGACGTTCTGATTTTTTTAAATCCCGTTCTTTTGCCGTTAAATTTTCAATTTCTAATTCTGTCTCAGTAATCTTCTCGGCTAATGATTTGAGTTGTTCAACAATGTGGCTTTTATCTTCTTTAAAGGTTGTTACATCTGTTTCAAATTGCTCCAAGTGGTGATGATATGATGTTAAGTCATCAGAAACATTGTTTAAATTAATTGATATTTCATTATGTTTTGTTTGGTTATTTTGCCAAATTTCCTTTAAATCAATTATTGCCATTTCTTTAATTTCTAGCTGTTTTGACATCTGTTCAATTTTTTCTTTTTGATTCATGACTTCTTTTGTAAACTGTTCTGCACGTTGTTGGAAATTTAGCAATTTATCATTTAAAATAGACAATTCTTTGTCACGAGTAAATAATGACTGATTGGATTGTTTTTTTGTTCCACCGGACATCGACCCTCCTGGATAAACAATATCTCCATCTAATGTCACGACACGATATTTACGATTCGTCATTTTAGCAAGCTTATTTGCATTTGCCAACGTATCTGTCACAATGACATTGCCCATTAAATGTTGTACAACACGTTGAAAACGATTTTCGACATGCACTAGATTTGCTGCAACATTAATAAACCCTTCATGCGATTTCAACTGTTGTAATAACCCTTGTGGAATCAATCGCTCTGTGAGTGAAGCAATGGGTAAAAATGTTGCCCGTCCTTTTTTCTCTTTTTTCAACCAACTAATCGCTTTCCTCGCAACTTCATCATTAGGTACAATGATATGTTGAGCCTGTCCCCCTAAAATCGTATCGATTGCTTCTACATACATTGGTTCGATTTCGATAGAATCTACGACAGTCCCATAAATTTGCTCTAGTATTCCATGTTTATTCGCTTTTAAAACTTCCTTCACACCATAGAAGTACCCTTGGAAGCTCTTACGCATTTCTTCCAACGTTTCCTGCCTTGCTTTTAATGTGGCAATTTGTTCATTACCTTGATATAACTTTTCTTGCATGTCATCATAAGTCGCTTTTTCTTGCGTTAATGTTAATTTAAAATGTTCTAATTCACGTTGGTTTACTGAAATTAATGAGCTATTTTCAGACATTTTTGATTTTAAAGTCATCAATTCTTGTTCTAGGTCGGCTTTTCTATCAATTAAATTTTTATTTTGATGTTGTTGGTCTTCATTCACATGCTGTAATTGTTCCAGTTGCTTATCAATAGACTTCGATTCATTTTGTAATACTGCTTGTTCATTTAAAAATTCGATATAATCAGATTTTAAATTGTCAATTTTTTCATTAATTTGTTCAACACCATAATGAATATCATTACTTAGCGAATCAATTTTTTTGTTAAGTTCCTTCATTTCCTGATCAATGGCTCGCTTTTTATTAGACTCTAATTGCCAATCATCATGTAATGTCGAGATTTTAGATAACAATGCCGTTTGATTCAGTTTTAATGTTTGCTCATTTTCAGAAAAATGCTTTTGTCGTTCAAAATAAACATTTCGTTTACCCTCTAAATTTTCTAATTTTTCTGTTGCATGTAAAAGTTGTTGATGAATGTCTGTGATCGATTCATCCAACTCATGTAATGCCTGTTTCTTTTTCGTGACGAATGCTTCTTTTTCTTGGATACTCGTTTTCTCAGCAATTTCCGCTAATTTTTCAGCATCAATTTCTTCTAATAACATTTTCCATTGCTCATTCAGTTGCTCAATTTCAGTTACTAGTAAAGCAATTTCTACACTTTTAAGCTCTTCCTTTTTTTGTTCGTATGTTCTCGCAGTTTCAGATTGTTTTTTCAACGGTTCTAATTGTTGTTCAATTTCATAAATAATATCTTCAACCCTGTTTAAATTATCCTCTGTTTCTTCTAATTTAAACATCGCTTTATTTTTACGTTGCTTATATTTTAAAACCCCTGCTGCTTCTTCAAAAATGGCACGACGTTCTTCCGCTTTGGAACTTAAAATATCATCAATTTTTCCTTGTCCAATAATAGAAAAAGATTCTTTACCTAACCCTGTATCGGTAAACAAATCGATAATATCTTTAAGGCGGCAAGCTTGTTTATTAATTAAAAATTCACTTTCACCCGAGCGATATACACGACGTGTAATCGCGACCTCATTATAATCGATTGGTAAATTACCTGGCTCGTTATCCAAAATGAGGGATACTTCAGCAAAATTTAATTGTTTCCTTGAATCACTGCCCTGGAAAATAATATCCTCCATTTTTTGGCCACGTAATGATTTTGCTGACTGTTCTCCCAATACCCATCGAATGGCGTCAATAATATTACTTTTACCACTTCCATTGGGACCAACAACCGCAGTAATTCCTGGGACAAAATTAATATTAATTCTTTCTGCAAATGATTTAAATCCTACAACTTCCAACCGGTTTAAAAACATACTGACTCACCTACGTTCAACATTTTCATTCATTTTTTTCAACATTTTATAAATTTCAATTGTTTTCTTATCTATCCCAGTGTAAACTATTTAATAAAGAGATGATACTATACTACTGAGGTGTGCATATGGATTTAACTTTACATACGGAAGAGAATTTGACTTACATGTTGGAAAAAATTGGCGACAAATTATCTGTCGCTAATCGGGTGTTGCTCGATGAAAAGGATTATGACATTAAATTTTACGATGATTTAAAATTCCTTTATGACCACATTATGAAGCGGGATACTCTAAGTCCAGCGGAAGTAAATGCTTTTATCGATGAATTAAAAATGATTCGTAAAGCTTAATGTTGAATTCCTTTTATAATTCTAACTTAAATAAACTGTCTCATAAATTAGGGGCAGTTTTATTTTTTTAACTTTTTTAGCATCTTTTTTGCCGCAAGCTGTTCCGCTTCTTTTTTTGATCTCCCCGTTCCTTTTTCTACTAAAAGATCGTTCACATGTACTTCAATAACAAATTTTTTGTTATGAGAAGGGCCAATCTCATCTATTACTTTATAAAATAACTTGGCATGTTTATCTTTTTGGATTATTTCTTGTAATTGGGTTTTATAATCCATCTTATGCGAATAAACATCACGTGTAATTGCCGGAAAAACATTTTTATCTAAAAATTTGTAGCATGTTTCGAAGCCCTGATCAATATATAAGGCTCCTAAAAATGCTTCAAAAACATCGGCTAATAAAGATTGTCTAGTCCTCCCACCGGTCCGTTCTTCACTTTTTCCAATTAATACAAATTCATTAAAGTTTAAAAACGTTGAAAATTGGAATAATGATTCTTCACAAACGATGCTTGCACGTTGCTTGGATAATTCTCCCTCCGACATATCATCATTTTTTTTAAATAAATATTCGGAGACGCCAAGTTCCAATACTGCATCACCGAGAAATTCTAGACGTTCATTATCTTCAATAGTACCACCTTGATATTCATTCGCATAGGATGAATGAGTAAATGCCTGGATCAGTAATGCTTTATCCTGAAAATTCACAGAAAATTTTTGTTCGAATTTGCCAATATCCATTAGCTTCCCTCCTTTAAGCTCCTCTATTTATATAATTAGTGTTTAATTAATAAATCAATATTGCATTTATGTTTAGATTATGTATGTGATAATTAACTTTTAACAGAAACGCCTCGCAATAAGCGAGGCTATTGTACATATGATAACATTTACTGTTTCTAATCATTAATTGAATACTTTACACTTGCAGAATGTCACACGTTATTATGTAAATCACCTCATAGCGAAGTACGGTTATTGATTTTCTGCAATGTAATTGACTGCATCTCCCACCGTATTAATACTTTCTGCTTCTTCATCAGCAATTTCGAGATCAAACTCATCTTCTAACTCCATTACTAATTCAACCACATCAAGAGAATCTGCCTCTAAATCATCCCTAAATGAAGCCTCCATAGTAACCTGTGATTCTTCAACATCTAATTGTTCAACAATAATTTCCTTTACACGATCAAAAATATCTGACATGCCTATCACCTCCTTTACATAGAATAAAATATTTTATGAAAAAATACAATTTTATATCATTATTTCCTAGAGATTTTTGGTCTTTTCACATTACCATACCACCATCGACGTGGATTGTTTGCCCCGTAATATATTGTGAATCATCAGATGCTAAAAAGTTAACGACCTTTGCAATATCCTCAGGTTCACCTAGCCTTTCCAAAGGGATTAATGGCAATATTGCACCTTTTTGTTCCTCCGTTAAAATATCTGTCATATCTGTTGTAATAAATCCTGGTGCAATTGCATTGACAAGGATATTTCTCGTTGCTAGTTCCTTTGCTGTTGCTTTTGTTAAGCCAATAACACCAGCTTTAGCTGCAACATAGTTAGCCTGACCGGGATTACCACTGACACCGACAACAGAAGCAATATTAATGATTCTTCCCGAGCGTTGTTTCATCATTTGTCTTGTTACCGCTTTTGTACATAAAAAGGCACCCTTTAAATTCGTTTCAATTACTTCATCAAATTCGGCCTCTTTCATCCGCATTAATAAATTATCTCTGGTGATCCCAGCATTATTCACTAAAATATCCAATTGGCCAAAAGTGGTGATAACTTCCTTCACCATGGCTTTTACTTCTGACTCATCCGCTACATTCGCTTTTATCTTTATTGATTGGACACCTAATTGCCCCAGTTCAGCCACTACTTCCTCGGCCTTCTGTTCATTCCCCGCATAATTAACGGCGACATTGGCACCCTGTCTACCTAATTCTAAAGCAATCGCCCTGCCAATACCACGGGATGATCCAGTAACTAAGGCACATTTCCCTCTTAAATTCATTATTTTACCTCCTTATACCAGTGTAGAAAGTTTTGTAATGTCGCATCATCTTGTACGGAAAAAGTTTTCATTTTACGGTCAATTTTTTTCACTAGACCACTTAGTACATTCCCAGCACCGACTTCCACAAATGCATCAACACCATCATCGATCATTTGCCGAATCGACTGTTCAAAACGGACTGGTGAGTAAAGTTGCTGCAACAATAATTGCTTGATTTCTGTCTTATTTTGTACAGGTTTGGCAGATACGTTAGCATAAACCGGTATGTTACCATCTTGAAAGGTGACTTGATCTAAATGTTTAGCAAAGTCCTCATTCGCTTCTTTCATAAATCTCGAATGAAAAGGTCCACTAACGTTCAATGGAATCACTCGTCTTGCTCCAGCCTCTGATAATTTTCCGCTAATGTCATCAACACCATTTTTCGATCCAGAGATAACGATTTGTCCAGGACAATTCAAATTAGCAATATCGACAATTTCATCACCAGAAAATTCATCAATAACAGATTGTATGGCACTTTCATCTAAGCCAAGTACAGCAGACATTGTTCCTTTTCCAGCCGGCAATGCTGCCTCCATTAATTTCCCTCTAACAGCAACTAAGGGAAGTGCTTCTTCGAAGGATAATACACCAGAAGCAACTAAAGCACTATATTCTCCTAAACTATGACCTACCGTCATCGAAGCTTTTATTTGATGCTTAGTTAAAATTTCATGGACGGCCATACTATGTAAAAGTAGTGCTGGTTGTGTATTCTCAGTCTCTGTCAACTTTTCCTTTGGTCCCTGAAACATGATGTTTGATAAATTTTTATTTAATAGTTGGTCGGCTTTTTTAAATAATTGTTTCACATCATCATATTGATCATATAATTCCTGTCCCATCCCTACTGATTGTGATCCTTGACCAGGAAACATAAATGCTAATTTAGTCATTTTCCCCCTCCTCTTCAAGTTGTAGCATATCAATTGAATCCCTTATCGTACCAATCACATTTTGTTCAATCATTTGCACCGTTTGTTTCACTGTTGAATAAATTGCTTTACCATTTGATGACCCATGTGATTTAATGACTGGGGCATCTAAACCAAACAATGCCGCCCCACCAAATTCTGTATAATCTAATTTAGCTTTTAATCCCCGTAAATCACTCATAATCATTCCAGCCGCAAGCTTCGTTTTCAATGATGAAGATAATGTTTCTTTTAATAAATCAATAACATGCATTGCTGTTCCTTCAACTGTTTTTAACGTAATATTACCACTAAATCCATCAGTAACTACAACATCTGCCTGTCCATTTAAAATATCCCTTGCTTCTATGTTTCCGATAAAATTTATCGGTGCAGCTTTTAACAGTTTGAAAGCCCTCTTTGTTAATGTACTTCCTTTACTATCCTCTGTACCAACGTTTAAAAGGGCTACCTTTGGTTTTTCTATTCCCCGAACTTTTTCCGCATAAATAGAACCCATGACACCATATTGAACAAGGTTATTTGCATTAGCATCAACATTAGCACCTGCATCTAGTAGTAAAAATCCTTTATCATCAATCGTTGGTAAAGTTGGGCTTAATGCAGGGCGTTCAATCCCTTTCATTCTACCGACAATAAATAAACCAGCGACAACTAATGCCCCTGTATTCCCCGCTGAAATACAAGCATCAGCACGATTCTCCTTTACTTCTTTCGCCATTAATGCAAGAGATGATTCTTTTTTCCTTCTAATAGCACGTATTGGTTCTTCATCCCCTCCAATGACTTCCTCCGTATGGATAATATCTATTCGTTCATCACTTGTTAAATGTTCTTTGATTTTTTTCTCGTCACCGACTAATGTTACTTGCAATTGTTTGATTTCTTTAATCGCTTGTTGGACTCCTTCGACAACTGCTTGAGGAGCATTGTCTCCCCCCATTGCATCAATGGCAATTCTCATATTTTAAACCCCTTTTACGCTCGTTCGATACATATAAAATTCCCCTGTAAAGACGAGTTCATTTTGTACAAAACTTTTCACATGAATATCGGTCATACCTGAACGGTGTTGCTGATGAACATGTGCTTTTGCCACGACTTGCTCACCTAACTTTACCTGCCTTTTAAAGTGGATATTAGCATCTTTTGTTAATGCCAATTCATCATCAATAACGGCAACAGCTAATGAGTTTGCCTGAGCAAACAAATGGTGTCCACGGGCAATATTATTCCGCGAAAAAACATGTTCCCCTTGAATCGTTAAAATGGATATGGCACGTTTGTCTAATTCCAAATCAATAATATCACCGATGACTTCCTCTATCGGTAAAGTTTTCACAGTTTCATTCCATTGATTTGTAGCTACATGTTTAATTCTTTCCCGTAATTCAGGAATTGCTAATTCCAAACGGTCCAGCCGAATTGTTTGAATACTAACATCAAATTTTTTCGCTAATTCTTGATCAGTAATAAATGGTGTTTGTTGAATCGTTTCTTGCAACAGTTCCTGGCGCTGTTCTTTTTTTAAACGCATTTTCCACACATCCATCATCTAATTTATGACTAGGTACTAATAGTAATATATAACAGTAGATTTAATTATGCAAGTAGTTATGAAGTACACAAACTGTGCTATTTAAATTTTGAAATTTTTAATCCATGAATCAATTTCATAATTATTCTTTTTTAAAAGTTACAGAGTTACAGATTAATAGAATTCATTTTGTAATGCATTATTTATCCAGTCCACCGCTAATTTTGAAGCCATATATCAGTGTCACGATATTAAAGTAATCTTTGTCCGTTTACCTGTTCGGTAACGTACATTGTTTAATTGAAAAGATTCCTTGAGATGGGCATTTACTCTCTCAACTGAGGTCCTTTGATTGTATATCTTTTGCCAAACCATAGATCTTCTTGCTGGTGCAGTGTATCGTCTTAAATCTGTTGTGTTCTTCATTTTAAAGACTTTTTGACAGATGACTTCATTAGCTAAGGGACAATCTCTACACCTTTGGGTAATGTAAAAGTTAATCCAATTGCTCCTCGGATGATAATTCATTTGACAAATATTGCTTTAACTTAATATATTCCGGATCATTCCAAAGTAATTTTTCTTCTATTATCGTTTGTGCATCCTGTCTCGCGGTGTCTAAGGCACGGTAATCATGAACAAGATCAGCCACTTTGAACTCAGGGAGACCACTTTGTTTTTTTCCAAAGAAGTCACCTGGACCTCTTAATTTTAGGTCCGCTTCTGCTAAATGGAATCCATCGTTTGTTTCTGTCATTATTTTCATACGTTCCTTGCCAACCTCTCCTTTTGGGTCGGCAATTAATATACAATAGCTTTCTTTGTCCCCTCTTCCAACACGACCACGTAGTTGGTGTAACTGTGCTAAACCAAATCGCTCAGCATCGTAAATGACCATCGTTGTCGCATTTGGTACATTGACACCTACTTCAATCACTGTCGTTGCAACAAGAATGTGCAGTTTATTTTGTGTGAATTGTTTCATTAGTAATTCTTTTTCCTGCTGTGGTAACCGTCCATGCAATAAACCAATTTTAATGGATGGTGGATAATAGGATAGCAACTGTTCATATAAATCAATAGCATTTTGATAATCGAGCACATCTGACTCCTCAATTAAAGGCGAAACAAAATAGGCTTGTTCACCACGACTAATGTTTTTTTCAATAAACGTTAATACACGTGGTAAAATATTTTCCTTTACCCAAAATGTTTGTACCGCCTTTCTACCAGCTGGTAATTCTTTAATAGAAGAGACGTCCATATCACCAAACGCAGTAATTGCAAGTGTTCTTGGTATCGGGGTAGCTGTCATAAATAATACATCGGGATACAATCCTTTTTTTCTTAACATGCTACGTTGCTCAACTCCAAAACGATGCTGCTCATCAATCACAATAAATCCCAATTGTGAAAATTGGACATCATCTTGAATTAAAGAATGAGTACCAATCACAATGTGTATTAAATTGTTTTTAATTTGATCCACTATTTCCCGACGTTTCTTGCCTTTTAATGAGCTTGTTAAAAGGACTATCGAAATGTCATCAGGTAACATTTTCTTCAATGTAACATAATGTTGTTCAGCTAAAATTTCCGTCGGCACCATAAATGCCCCTTGTAATTTAGCGGTCACTGTGGCATAAAGTGCAACAATTGCCACGGCTGTTTTACCAGATCCTACATCTCCTTGCAATAATCGATTCATTTGATTTGTTGATGCCATCTCTTTTAAAATTTGTTCCAATGATGTTTGTTGGTCTGACGTTAATGTAAAAGGAAGATGACGAATAAATTGATCTACCTTATGACGATCAATTAATTGGGATTTCCCTGTACCTTGTTTTTTATAGCTCATTTTTAAATAAGCCATTTTTAATTGAAAAAGTAATAACTCTTCATATGTAAAACGGCGTCGTGAATGGTGTAGAGCTTGTTTATTTTCTGGGAAATGTATTGTTCGAATAGCATCTTGTCGATTGGGAATTTTATACTCTAGCAAATATTTATTTGGTATAATTTCTTCTACTTGTCCTAAATATAAATCTATCACTTGTTGAATTAATTTTTTAAACCTAAACATTTTTACAGTACCCTTTAATGAATAAACACTTTCGATTTGTGTCGCTTGTTTCGGTTCACCTAATTGATATTTTGCAACGGTTATTTGTAAACGATGGGCATCCCATTTTCCTGTTAATGTCACTGTTGTTTCAGGTTGTAAATGTTTTTTTGCAAAGGCTCGATTAAACATAACAGCCTTCACGGATGTTTGTTCAATATCAACATGAAATATTAAACGTGACTTATTTCTAGCATAATGGATAATAGTGGGTGGGTGGATAACCTTTCCAACAATTGTTACTTGATCATCGTGGACTAATTCATGAAGTGATTTAATTTCCATAAAATTATATCTATATGGAAAGTAGAGTAGTAAATCTTGAATCGTATTGATTCCCATTAAAGCTAAATCTTCAGTTAATTTTTCACCTACTCCTTTTAATTGATTAACGGGGGTATTTATCATTGTGACACTTCCTACATTTTCATAATTTTATCTTAATGTTGAAAACAGGAGTCCACAACTCAATGTGGACTATATATGAGTAATAAACAATGCTCGATATTGAATATGCCCTGGCATTTAAACTTAGGCACCAAAAATTTTCTCCCGCAAAAATCGACCCGTCGGTGTGTCGGCAAGGCCACCTTCCCCAGTTTCACGTAAGGCTGAAGGCATCGTTTGACCAATACGATACATAGCACCAATCACTTCATCGCACGGGATCCGACTTGTGACACCTGCTAACGCTAAATCGGCTGAAACAATTGCTAAAGATGAACCACCGGCATTTCTTTTTACACAAGGCACCTCTACTAATCCTGCCACAGGGTCACAAACGAGTCCGAGCATATTTTTCAGTGTCATTGCAAAAGCCTCTGCACTTTGCTGTGGGGTTCCCCCTGCCATTTCAACAACTGCTGCTGATGCCATTGCCCCAGCTGAACCAACCTCTGCTTGACATCCCCCGGTAGCTCCAGAAATAAAAGCATTGTTAGCAACAACCATCCCAAAAGCCCCTGAGGTAAAAAGAAAGTTAACCATTTCTTCATGTGTTGGCTTCAACTGCTCCTTCACTGCAAATAACACCCCCGGGACACAACCAGCACTTCCCGCTGTCGGTGTCGCACAAATTATACCCATGGCAGCATTGACTTCATTCGTCCCCATTGCTTTACTTACGGCATCTAACATCGTATGTCCTGAAAGTGGTGTTTTTTCTTTCATATATTTTTGCACTAAAACAGCATCTCCGCCAGTTAAACCAGTGACAGACTCCACACCTTGTAAACTTCGTTCAACCGCTTCTTCCATTACTTGAAGGTTTTTTTCCATATCATGAAAAATATCTTCTCTAGTTCTATTTTTCACTTCCATTTCCTGACGGATCATTACTTCTGAAATAGCAATATTTTCTTCCTCTGCTATCGTTACTAATTCCTTTACTGTCCTAAACATATCAATTTCCTCCTACCCATCAATTTTCGCTACTTGTACGACATGATCTGCCTTACTTAATTGATCAAGTAAATCTTGATTGACATTACCATCTATTTCAATGACCATTAATGCTTCCTTGCCAATATCTCTCCTATTTACTTCCATATGTCCTATGTTCAATTCGCTCTTGGCCAACATCTTTGTAACAGATGCAATCGCACCATGTCGATCATTATGCATAATTAATAATGCTGGATGATTTCCAGATAAGCGCAATTCAAAACCATTTAATTCAATGATTTCAATTTTTCCGCCTCCAATTGATTTTCCAACTACTTCTATTTCTGAAGTGGCTGTACCTGCTTTAATTCGTGCTGTATTCGGATGATCGACAGATGTCTGTTCTTCAAAAAACTGTATTGCCATGTTTCTGTCCTTGGCAATATTTAATGATGTTCTTAATCTTTCATCATTAGTTTCATAACCTAGCAACCCACCAACTATCGCAAAATCAGTTCCATGACCTTTATACGTTTTGGCAAAAGATTCATATAAATATATGTTAGCCCAGGTAGGCTCTTCATTTAGTAAATATCTAGCAACGAGACCAATCCTAGCGGCCCCCGCTGTATGTGAACTTGATGGGCCAACCATCGTAGGTCCGATAATATCGAAAATAGAATTAAATTTCATTGTTAACCCCTTTCCTTATCAATCAATCATGTTATCCTTATTATAGCAATTTTAAATTGCCAATCATAGTTAAAAAAAGTTTTCGATATTTTTTGTCATTCTACATTTATTAAGGCCGATAAACATATTTTCTTAACAATTTTAATTTGTTATAATGGTACCATTGAATTTTTTTCATATTTGTGCTGTCGGTTTAATTTTTTATTTTATTTATTGAATCAATTTGATAATTATTATTTGAGTCTAAATATTATTAGGAGGACAGAAAATGTTAATTAAGATCATGATCACCATTGTCTTTATGATACCTTTGTATGCATTCTTTATATGGTCCTATCTTTATCCGGAGGAAAGTATCATGTTTGGGAAAAGATGGATGTATCGGGAAGAACCTGAATTTTCCCAAAACATTATTCACTATACGAAATTTGCTTCCCTTTCAGCCATGTTTGGAACACCCATTGTCCTTACAAGTCTATTATTATATCCTTCTTTCTTTGGGTTAGTATTAATTGCTTTTCTCTTCGTTTTTCTTATTGGGGCATTTTTCATTCTCACGGGTGAGAACTAATAACAATCCTGTTTGGTTACTTTTTTATCTAAAGACTTAGTTATATCCTTTCACTCATTCACAAATGTAAAAAATACAAAAAAGAACACCAAATTAACATATAATTTGATGCCCTAGCAAAATAAATTAAGAATATCTAAAATAATTCCACCCATGGTAACTTACTACTCCACCATGAAAATAAATGAATAAATCGGTTGATTCCCCTCAATCATTTCAAATTCCACTTCATCATTCATTTCCTCACACATCGATTGAAATATTTCTATTTCTTCCCCAGTCACATCTTCACCATAAAAAGTAGTCACAATATCATCATCTTCATCAATAAGTTGCTGCAACAACTGTAGAGCTACCTCTAGTTTTTGTTTTCCTGTTGCAAAGATTGTTTCATCATTTAAACCAATAAAGTTACCCTCTTTTATTTCTAAATCATTCACTTTTGTATCACGGATAGCAAATGTCACAATCCCAGATTTAACTTCTTCAATGGATTCTAACATCACTTGCTCATTATCCTTAATTGAAGCATCCTCATCAAAATCTAACAATGCCCTAATCCCTTGTGATAATGTTTTTGTAGGAATGACAATGACTTTTTTATCGCCAACAAGCGATGCCGCTTGATTAGCTGCCAAAATAATATTTTTATTATTTGGTAATAGAAAAATGTTATCAGCATTCGTTTTTTCGATGGCAGATAGGATATCCTCTGTACTTGGATTCATCGTTTGTCCACCTTCTATAATGTAAGAAGCACCAATACTATTCAGCATATCTATAATTCCAGAACCAACTGCTACCGTGATAACAGCATTTTCAACGCGTGGTGAATCGAATGTTTCTGTCTTATCTTCTTGAACGATATCTTTATACTGTTGGCGCATATTTTCAATATCAATTTCAACTAAATCACCATACTGTTGACCAATCGACATGACCTCTCCGGGCTGTTCAGTATGAATATGTATTTTAACAATATTTTCATCAGAGGCTACTAAAAGAGAGTCCCCAAATTCCCCTAAAATGTTACGGAATTGTTGTTCATCAAAAGGATTGCTCTGTAGCTTTTGTTCGTCAAATTCAATAATAAATTCTGTACAGTAACCAAATTCAATCGATTCAATATCCACATACGATTGTACAGAACGTTCATGTTCTAAATGAATTAACTCTTCCATATTAACCATTTCTTTCACTTCTGGAAGTTCGCTGCCCTTTATGGCGGCTAAAAACCCTTCATAGACGGCTAGTAAACCTTGTCCACCTGAATCAACGACACCTACCTCCTTTAAAATAGGTAATAAATCCGGTGTTCGTTGTAGGGAACTTTTTGCTTCTTCTACGATTTTCTCCATTAATTGTTCAACATTGTCAATATTTCCGGCCAGTTCTTTGGCTAAATTTGCTGAATCCTTAGCAACAGTTAAAATAGTTCCCTCGACAGGATTTGTCACTGACTGATAAGCCGTTTGTACACCATTTTCCAATGCTTTAGCAAAATCTTGACTAGTTAAGGAGGTAATGTTTTCAATATCTGTAGAAAATCCACGAAATAATTGGGATAAAATAACCCCTGAATTACCTCTCGCTCCCATTAATAATCCCTTAACAAACGATTGGATTATCTTGTCCAAAGGCTCATTACTCGTCTTTTCTACTTCTTTTAAGCCCGATGTCATCGTTAAATTCATATTTGTACCAGTGTCGCCATCCGGAACTGGGAATACATTTAATTTATTTATATACTCTTGTTGATTCGATAAATTTTGCAAGCCCAAGCGAAACATTCTTAAAAGTAATTCGCGATCAATCATTTGTGTAGCCATCGCATTCATCCTCCTTTATGTCATTTTTCAATATCTTTATCATTAAAGTTAGTTAAAACATCCTACTACATTGTACATATAATTGTCAATAAGTAAAAGAAATATTAATTTTAACTGTAACTGTTCTAATATTTTATGAATAAACGGTTATTTTTGCAAAAATGATGGGGATATGATAAATTATAAAAGTATGAATTGCTGTATGTAAGGAGGAATTAACATGGCAAGGAAATGTGTTGTATCTGGTCGTAAAACTGGAACTGGTAATCATCGATCACATGCATTAAATGCAACGAAACGTAAATGGAAAGCAAACGTTCAAAAAGTTAGAATATTAGTGAATGGCAAACCTAAAAGGGTGTATGTGTCTGCAAAGTCATTAAAAGCCGGAAAAGTTGAACGTGTGTAACGATATATTTCCAACATTGAAAAGCGACTTACGTAAAATGGTAATGTCGTTTTTTTAATACGCATTTTTGCAATAAATCAAGTGAAATAACCTTCACTCTTCTCTCTAAGTGAAGGTTAATGCTATTTGATTTTCAACCTCTTTTTCATGATTAAAATTTGTAAAATATTTAATAAATCCAAAATTCGGTTATCCCTTTATTTCATTGAACTACTCTTTTTTAAATAACCCCATCATTACTTTTATAATACTCCCAAGAAATCTTGGCAGTTTAATTGTATAAAACCTCATAAATCCTTCCTCCTTATCTCATCCAATTTCGCGCATAACAACATTCACGTACATATTTCTTATCTATCTTTATATTATGCAATAACCTTTCAGATGAGAACTAAGAAAAGGTTGATAAGGATAATGAGTTGTTTTATAGTATATTTATTTATCCTTTGTTGATTGTTGATTGTCGAATAGCCTGAATGGCCAGTTGTCGATCAGTTTTATTAAAAATCGCACTTCCCGCCACAAGTACACTTGCCCCAGCATCTACACACGATTTTGCTGTTTGCTCATTGACACCACCATCAACTTCAATTTCGTATTGATAATTATATTTTGTACACAATTCTGCTAATTGTTGAATTTTTGGTAAAGCGGATTCTATAAAAGACTGCCCACCAAAACCCGGATTAACCGTCATGACAAGTACTAGGTCAACATATTGCAAGACACTCTCAATCATGACGACTGGTGTTGCTGGATTAATAACAACGCCCGCTTTAACACCTGTATTTTTTATCGATTGAATGGTTCGATGCAAATGGGTACATGCTTCTTGATGAACAGAAATAATTGCGGCACCTGCATTAGCAAAGGCTTCAATATATTGATCTGGATTTTCAATCATTAAATGGACATCTAACGGAAGTTTTGTTACTGGTTTAACAGCCTCTACGATTAAGGGACCAATCGTAATATTAGGAACAAAGTGTCCATCCATCACGTCGACATGTATATAATCTGCCCCTGCCCGCTCTACGTCTTTAATTTCCTCCCCTAGCCTACTAAAATCCGCTGATAAAATTGATGGTGCAATTTTTAACATTATTAATACCTCGGCTTTCTAGATTGTATTTCTTGTAAAAATGTTACATAATTTTTATATCGTGATGGGATAATTTCATCATTTTCATAGGCTTGTTTTACAGCGCATTTTGGTTCTTTATCGTGCAAACAACCCCGAAATTTACAATAAGGAATATAATGATTCATTTCTATAAAATAATTACCTAATTGTTCTTGCTCAATTTTTGTTAACTCTAATGAACTAAAACCAGGTGTGTCTGCAACAAATCCTCCATTTATTTCAATTAACTCAACGTGGCGGGTTGTATGTTTTCCCCTTCCTAAGGAAATTGAAATTTCTCCAGTTTCTATGAGCAAATTAGGGTTAATTCGATTTAAAATCGTCGATTTCCCTACACCAGATTGACCAGTTAATACCGTAATTTCATCTTTAAAATAATCCTTTATAAATGGAATCCATTCGTCATCATTAAGTGATAACAGTTCAACATGATAGCCGATCGATTCGTATTGCTTTTGATATGCATGAATTTCCTTTAAAAGCACTTCATCAACCAAATCGAGTTTCGTAATCACGATTAAGGGCCTAATATTTTCTGATTCAAAAGCGACGAGAAATCGATCTAGTAACAACAAACTAAATGCCGGTTGAATTGCTGACATCACAACAATAGCTTGGGAAATATTTGCGATTGGTGGTCTAATTAACTCATTTTTCCGCTGTTTTACTTCTATGATATACCCAGTATCATCTCCCGTTATATCAAATAAAACATCATCCCCTACTAATGGGGTAATTTTTTGATTCCGGAATACTCCCCGCCCTTTACATGTGAATATTCCTTCTTTAGATGTGACTGTATAAAAGCCACTTAATGATTTAACTATCGTACCCTCAATCATTTATTCACCTTCTAAAAAGGAACTTTTTGATGGTCGAATACTTTTCCATCACGAACAATTTTATATTCTGCCACTGTATTTGGTTCAATAATTAACGTAATCGAGTACGTTTTATCGGCTGTGATGACATCATCAATATAAACGACCGACAAACTATTCTCCATATCCTCTATAAATATTTGCACTTGCTGTTCTTTTGCATATTGTTCCTCTCCATCATTATCATCTGTTCCGGATATTTTCTCGGGTTCAAAAGGAACGAGAAAGCTAACTGTTTGTGAGCGAGGAGGTTTTTCCTCTGGTCCTAATGAAACAACCACTTCTATGGTTGTACCTTCCTTAACCTCTGAATTGGCATTAGGTGACTGTCTAATAATTTTACCTTTTTCCACAGAGTCCGAATGCTCTTCTTTAACCTCCATCTTTAATCCACTTTCATCAAGCATTCGTTTCGCTTCATCAACTTCAAGCCCAGCAAGTCTCATTACTTTGATTAATTCTGGCCCCCCACTTATTTCGAAAATAACTTTCGTTTTACTTGGAACGACTTCTTCCCCAGGGGCGGGTTGTACTTGATTAATAATTGTCCCCTCCTCTTCATCTGAAGGAACAGCCCATTCAATTACTTCTTTATAGTCCACTTCCAAAAGTCGTTTAACTTGGCTAAAGTTTTTTCCTACATAATCATCAAATACTACCTTTTCCTCTCCATCGCTTATATAAACTTTAATAACTGAATTTTCCTTAACAATTCTTCCCGCTTTAGGATTGGTTTTAATGACTACCCCTTCTTCAAATTCTTCTGAATACATCTTTTCTTGTTCAACTTTTAGTGGTAATTCGAGTAATTCCTGTTCAACATCTTCAAAATATTCCCCTACAATATCCGGTATTTCTACATCTTTTGTTTTAAATAAGGTGGCAAACAAAATAATTGCAAGTATCAATATTAAAACAATTGGAGCAATAATCAAAAAATATTTGTTCTTGAAAAAGCTTTTCTTTTTAGCTTTTATATCTGATTGGTTAGGAAAAGTTTGGTTCATCTGTTGTTGGGAATCATGATTTATCTGTTCTTCACTAATAATTGGTATTACTTTAGTTTCTTCTCCTTCTTCGACAGGGATTTCAAATTTCTCCTCATGTAGATTTTCCGGTTCTAATGCCTCATGAATGGCAACACCCATTTCGTATGCTGAATGATAACGATGCAATGGATTTTTTGCTGTTGCCCTTAAAACGATATTTTCGACACTTTGCGGGATAGACGGGTTGATTTCTCTTACAGATGGTGTATCAGATTGCAAGTGCTTCAAGGCAACCGCTACAGGCGTATCTCCTGAAAAAGGTAGTTTACCAGTTAATAGTTCGAATAAGACGACACCTAAGGCATATATATCAGATTTTTTAGTTGCTGTCCCTCCCCTTGCTTGTTCAGGTGAGATATAGTGAACAGAACCAACAATAGAATTAGTTTGTGTTAAAGAAGTAGCAGATAAAGCCATGGCAATGCCAAAATCAGTAATTTTAATTGTCCCTGCCCGATCGATTAATATATTTTGTGGTTTTACATCCCGATGAATTAAACCATTATCATGTGCATAAGAAATCGCATTGGTTATTTGGTTCATAATTTTCATAGCATCTTCAATAGAGATGGGACTATTTTGTTGAATATATTCTTTTAATGTTAACCCATCAATATATTCCATCACCATATACAACAAATTTTCATCTTCACCAACATCATATATATTAACAATATTGGGATGATTTAACCCTGTTGCTACTTGGGCTTCACGGTCAAAACGTTTAATAAATTCAGCATCATCAGCATATTCAGCTCGTAATACCTTTACGGCCACATCCCGTTTTAGGATAAGGTCATTAGCTAAATATACATTAGCCATTCCCCCGCCACCGATAGTTTGGACTATTTCATATCGTTCACTTAGAACTTGACCCTTTTTCATGTCTTATCACCTTCTTTTTTTTGCTCGTTCTGAATGATAATAATTGATATATTATCTTCACCACCACGGTCATTCGCTAAATTAATTAATTTTTGAAGTTTTTGATCGATTTTTGTATTTTTTTTCACTAATTTTTCTATTTCACTTTTTGATACTTTATTCGTTAATCCATCAGAACATAGAAGTAGGCGATGGGACTGTTCCCAGTTAAATGAAGCTATATCTGCTTTTACAATTTCCTCTGTTCCTATCACCCGTAATAAGACATTTTTTTTCGGATGGCTATCTGCCTCTTCAAGCGTAATTTCGCCATTTTTAACTAATTCATAAACATAAGAGTGGTCACGTGTCTTTAAATCTAGTTGTTTGTTAGCTAAATAATAACAGCGACTATCCCCAACATGGGCAATCGTAACAAATGTATGAGTGCAAAGTGCCATTACGACAGTCGTACCCATTCCTTGATAATGTTCATTTGCATTTGATTTTTCTAATATGTATGAGTTCAATTCAGTGATACACGATTGTAACCATTGTTCTGCATCTGTTTCTGACGCGATATTTTCAGCATTTTTCCACTTTTCTTTCACAAATGCAACTGCTAGGGAACTTGCCACCTCACCAGCTTGATGACCGCCCATGCCATCCGCAACAATAGCTAGTAAATGTTGTTGGTTGCTATGATAAAATATGCCAACAGCATCTTCATTTGTTTCTCTGATTTTGCCTTGGTCTGTTACCATTTTTGCTTCCATTTAACTCACCTCTACATTCCCCTAAAAATTGATAAACCTTGTTATAAAAAATCCATCTGAATTCATTGATTGTGGAAAAATTTGCATGCCATATTCTGTTATAGTGACACCCGGTAATGACCAATCCTTTACTTCTTTTAGAAAATGTTCATCAACACGTAATGTCGATTGTTTTTGTAAAAACAACTTAACGACCTCTTCATTTTCTAGTTTTTCTACAGTACATGTGCTGTAAATTAATTTACCTGTTTTCTTTAATAATGGTGTGACATGAAATAGGATGTCTAATTGAATTTGTTGTAGATTTTTAAAATCTGTTAAAGATTTTTCATATTTTATTTCAGGCTTTGATCGTATCACACCTAAACCTGAACAAGGGGCATCTACTAAAATTCGGTCAAAAGTATGCTCAGCATAAACTTCTTGTAGCTTTCTAGCATCCTGTTGACTGACATTTAAATTAGTAATCCCTAACCTTTTGGCATTATTATTAATTAATTTTAATTTATTCTTATGTAAATCGTGGGCAAATATTGAACCTTCATTGTCCATCTGTTCCCCGATATAAGTAGCCTTACCTCCCGGTGCACTACACGTATCAAGTACTTTCATTGCTGGTTTAACGTCTAATAATTGTGCAACAAGCATCGAACTTAAATCTTGAATCGTCACATAGCCATCTTCTACTAATTTAGTTTTCAACACATTTCCTTCGGTAATGATTATACCATGTTTTAACAATTGATAAGGACTTTTCCATTCAATTTTTTCTTCATTTAACATTTTTGTTACTTCTTTTACCGTCGTTTTTAATGTGTTAACGCGAATGTTAATTGGCTTTACTGTGACATTCGTCTCACACATTGCTTTTGTTTTGTCATATCCATAATGTTGAGCCCAACGTTCAACCAACCACTCAGGATGACTCGTTTTAATAGACAAATATTTAATTGGATCCTTTATTTCCTCAATATTTGGAAATCCATCCCTTATCATTGATCTTAATATGCCATTAACAAAAGAACTGACACCTTTGTGCCCTTTTTCTTTTGCAATGGTTACCGCTTCATTAACGGCTGCATATGGAGGGATCCTTGTTAAATAATATAGCTGATATACTGACATTCTTAGTAACACGTTCACCCCATCATCAAGTTTTTTCTTTGAATGAATGAATGATGAAATAAAGTAATCTAACGTTATTTGTCTTTCTAACGTACCATACACTAATTCTGTCAGTAATTTTTCATCCACTAGTTTTAATTTTTCCTTTTTAAGGGCTTCGGTAATGAGTAAATGACTGAAACTTCTTGACTTTTCAACTCTCAACAATAATTGATGGGCAATTTTTCTTACGTTCGAATTTGTCAATTAATTCACTCCAAAATTTGGCCAACTTCCCATGCTTGGGGATTACCTAATAAATAATCTTTCACCGACATCTTCTTTTTTCCGGCAACCTGAATTGTTTCAATTTTAACTGCACAATGGTCTCCACAAGCAATGACTAAATATTGATTATCCTCAATAGCGACAATCGTCCCGGGCTTGCTTTTGGAATATGTTTCTTCGGTTAATGTTGCCGACCATATTTTAGTTACTGTACCATTATCCATTGTATAGGCGCCTGGCCATGGATGTAATCCGCGAATTTGATTGTACACTTCTAAATACGATTGAGACCAGTCAATTTTTTCATCTTCCCTAGTGATATTATAAGCAAATGTTGCCTTTGATTCATCTTGTGGTATTTGCTTATTGGTACGATTAAATATATCCGGTAAAGTTTCGATTAATAAATTCGCACCTAATTCAGCTAATTTGTCGTGTAAAATTCCTACATCATCTGACATGGTAATCGGTATTTTCTTTTGCGAAATCATGTCACCCGCATCGAGCCTATCTACCATATACATAATCGTAATACCAGTCTCTTTTTTTCCTTGTATAATGGCATGATGAATCGGTGCCCCACCCCGTAATTCAGGCAATAAGGATGCATGGACGTTAATACTACCAAACTTAGGATTTTCTAACAATTCAGTAGGCAATATTTGACCATATGCGGCTGTCACAATTATATCAGCATTCATTTCAAGCAATAATTCGTATTCCTCTTGTAACCTTTTCGGTTGGAAAATAGGTAATTGATGTTCTAAAGCCAATTTTTTAACAGGTGAAGGTGTCAAAAGCTTTTTTCTCCCTTTTGGTCGGTCTGGTTGTGTAACGACACATACAACTTCATAACTGTTAGCTATAATTGCCTCTAGAATCGAAACAGCGAATATTGGTGTACCCATAAAAATTACTTTTTTCATCATAAGTCCTTTCTATCTACCATGGAGGTTGAAATTTTTACATAAAATGATTTGGATTAAAATCAATTAAAATTTGCGTGTTTTTTCTTATTTCATCAGTAAAATACTTTAAAATTTGTTGCATGTATTGTGATAAATTCGGTTCATATTTATATTTAACTATTAATTGATACCGATAACGATTTTTTATTCGAGTAATTGGTGATGGTGTTGGTCCTAAAATAAACGATTTTTCATTTAGTTTTTGTTGTAACATATGGCTAATTTTAAAAATTACTTCATTTACCTTTCCTTCGTTTTCATCCGTCACCGTAATTAGTAACATAAAAACATATGGTGAATACATAAACCTCTTTCTTAATTGCATTTCATGTAAATAAAATTGATCATAATTATATTGGCTTGCTAATTCAATACTATAGTGTTCAGGTGTGTATGTTTGAACGATGACTTCTCCCTCTAATTCATGTCGACCAGCACGACCACTTACTTGTGTTAATAATTGAAACGTTTTTTCCGATGAGCGAAAATCCGGCAAGTGTAACATTGAATCAGCGGCTAACACCCCCACTAGTGTAACATTTTCAAAGTCTAGTCCTTTCGCAATCATTTGTGTTCCTAATAAAATATCCGCTTCAAAATTAGAAAACTTTTGCAGTAGTCGTTCATGGGATCCTTTACGTCTTGTTGTATCAACATCCATACGAATGACCCTAGCTTCCGGAATTATTTTTGTTAATGATTCTTCAACCTTTTCCGTCCCGGTCCCAAAAAATCGAATATGACTACTCTGACAATTGGAACAAATCGACGGCATTGGTTGTTCATGTGAACAATAATGGCATTTCAATTGATAATTCCGCTTATGGTATGTTAGTGATATGTCACAATGTGGACATTCCTCTACATGCCCACAATCACGGCAAAGGGCAAAGTTAGAATAACCTCTACGATTTAATAACAAAACGATTTGTTCCTTTTTTTGTATCCGAGATCTTATTCCTTCCATTAGACTTTTTGAAAACATTGTACGATTTCCACTATGTAATTCTTCCCTCATGTCAATTATTTTAACGAAAGGCATCGGCTTCTTATTTGTACGTTCGGTTAATGTTAATAAATGATACACACCTTTTTTACCTCTAGCAAAGGATTCTAATGTAGGTGTGGCACTTCCTAGAATGACGGGACATTGGTGCCATTCACCCCGCTTAATAGCGACATTCCTAGCATGGTACCTTGGTGTTTCTTCCTGTTTATAGGTTGCTTCATGTTCCTCATCAATAATAATAATACCGATATTTTCAAATGGGGCAAAAACTGCCGATCTCGCACCAACAACTACCTTCACTTCTTTCCGTTGTACCTTTAACCATTCATCATAACGTTCTCCAACAGATAAGGCACTATGCATGACAGCTACATGTGATCCAAAACGTCCTTTAAACCTTCTCACCATTTGTGGTGTCAATGAGATTTCTGGGACGAGTACGATTGCTTCTTTCCCTTTTTCTATGACTTTTTCAATGGCTTGTAAATAAATTTCTGTCTTTCCACTTCCTGTAACACCATAAAGTAAAAAGGTTTTATGTTCTTGACGATTCAATGCTTCATTGATTGGTTGTAGTGCATTGGCTTGCTCTTCCGTTAACCTAAAGTTTTCTGTTTTTGAAAAACTTTGTTCATATGGTTCACGATAGACTTCTACCTTTTCAATTTTGAGTAGCCCTTTTTCAATTAACGATTTTAAGTTGCCTTTGTTAATCTGAATCATATCACAAAGTTTGTTTTCATTGATTTTTTTCGGATTAGCGATAAAAAATTCAACAATTTTCCGTTGTTGATGTGCATGACTAGGTAAAGTGCTATTTAGTTTTATAAAGGACTCTTTGCCTGCTGGGATGATCCAATTTTCATATTTTTTCGTAATTTGAGATTTAACAATATATTTTAATTGTAAATTTCCAGCCTCTAATTCATGTTTTAATTCACTTACATTTTTTAATTGTTTCACTAATTCATCATAGTTTACGGCTTGTTGATCTTTAAAAATTGTAGCCAATTGACCTTGTAATGATTTTCCCTCTACACGAACAATTTCCTTATCATATTTAGATTTCAACACTTGTGGCAACATAGCTTGAAATGTGATGATGTATAATGAGAGTATTTCATTCGCTAACCACATTCCGAGATTTAGTAATTCCTTCGTTAAAACGGGAGTAACATCTAAAATATTAATGATTTCCTTTAAATTTTCAAAGGGGGAATGATCTGTCAATTCAAGAACGAAGCCCGTTATTTTCCGGTTCCCAAATGGAATAGTAACACGCATTCCAGGTTGTACCGTTTCGATGAGTGAAGTAGGTATTTTATAATCAAACGTTTGGTTGACGACACTGGCTGGTACATCAACAATGACTTTGGCAATATTCACTTAGCTTCATCCTTTAATTGCTGAATGATTAACTGTAAAATTTGTTTCGCTACCTCATCTTTTTGGGCCAAAGGTAATTCATATTGATCACCATTTTTTGTAATATAGGTTCCTTTATTAGTTTGCAAACCAAACCCTGCTCCTTCTTCGTTAATATCATTAACGACGATAGCATCCAAATTTTTCTTCTTTATTTTCCCTTTAGCATAATGTATTGGGTCTGATGTTTCAGCTGCAAAGCCTACAATAAATTGTTCTGTTTTTCGTTGCCCTAGATGTTGTAAAATATCTTTCGTCCTTTCCATTTCTATCACTAAATCCCCGGGTTGTTTTTTAACCTTTTCAGGGAAATGTTGTTTTGGACGATAATCAGCAACAGCGGCAGCTTTAATAACAATATTTGCTTGGGGGAAATGCTTGATCATCTGCTCATACATTTCCTCGGCAGAAGTAACATCAATTCGTTGAATATTAGGATGGTTGGCATCTATGGAAACAGGCCCTGTTACTAATATCACTTCAGCCCCATATTGTGCCGCCCTTTCAGCTAGTTTAAAACCCATTGTTCCTGTTGAACGGTTGGAGAAAAAACGAACAGGATCAATCACCTCTCTAGTTGGTCCCGCTGAGATAAGTAGTTTTTTCCCAAATAATAATTTGTTTGATTTTTGATGATTGTTAATGACTTGTATTATCGTTGCCGGTTCCTCTAATCGACCTTTACCAACATAACCACATGCTAAATAACCTTCACCTGGCTCGATAAAGTGATAACCCCAATCTGCTAGTTGTTGCATGTTTTTCTTAACTGCTGGATGTTGATACATGTGAACGTTCATTGCTGGTGCGATGTATATGGGTGCCTCGGTGGCAAGTAATGTTGTTGTAACCATATCATCTCCGATACCTAGAGTTATTTTGCTAATCGTATTTGCTGTCGCTGGAGCGATAATAACTAAGTTCGCCCAATCAGCTAAATCAATATGAGCAATAACTCTGGAATCTTTTTCATCAAAAGTATCGGTAAAAACATCGTTTCTCGATAACGCTTGAAATGTTAATGGCGAAACAAATTTCATCGCTGATTCTGACATGATCACTTTAACATTGGCACCTTGTTGCGTTAACTTACTCACTAAATCACAGGCTTTATATGCAGCTATCCCTCCTGTGACACAAACTAACACATTTTGTTGATCTAACATCGTTCACACCCCGTTTGCATTTCCTTAATTAATTGGTAAAAACCCTTGCTACGTAGAAGTGGGCAAGGGTCGTTTACTAATTTTCTTTTACATATAATTTATCATGATATATTTCCTCTAGTGCCATACCGACGAATTTTAATGATTTCGGATTTTCAATTAACAACTTTTCCTCGTCCTTTAATTGACGGGCCCTTTGTGCGGAAATTGTTACTAACGTATATTTAGAATTTATTTTTTCTTGTAACTCATCAATCGATGGTTCTAACATAATGATCATCCTCCAAAATTTTTTTATATTGCTCTTCGATGCGTACCCGGTTTAAATGTTCACTCGTAATGATTGCTTTAATTTTTGAGACTGCAACATCAACATCATCATTGACAACGACATAATCATAGGCACTCATCATATCAATTTCCTTTTTCGCTTCCTTTAATCGATTAATTACAAGAGCCTCTGTTTCAGTTCCGCGGTTAACAATTCTTGTTTTTAATTCTTCCAAGCTTGGCGGAAATAAAAAAATAAAGACGCCTTCTGGAAAATTTTCTTTCACCTGAAGGGCTCCTTGAACTTCAATTTCTAAAAAGACATCATTACCTTTTTCGAGCTGTTCCTCTACATAGGCCTTCGGTGTCCCATAATAATTGTTGACATATTGAGCATATTCTAAAAGTTCTCCCTGTTTAATCATTTGTTCAAACTCGGAAGTTGATTTAAAAAAATAATCGACACCATCAATTTCATTTGGCCGTTTATGTCGCGTTGTCGCTGAAACCGAATATTTTAACTCTGTATCTAATTCAAACAGACGCTTTCTGACGGTTCCTTTACCAACCCCAGATGGGCCAGATAATATAAATAAAATACCTTTTTGCTCGAACAACGTCTTGTCATCCTCTCATTCATCAGTCATATCTTCTTGATTGCTAACCCTTTGTCCAACTGTTTCAGGTTGAACAGCAGACAATATTACATAAGAACTATCGGTAATAATGACAGCCCTTGTTCTTCGACCATAAGTTGCATCAATTAAGTGATTATTTTCACGGGCAACTTGTATAATTCTTTTAATCGGTGCCGATTCCGGGGATACAATCGAAATAATTCGATTAGCCGAAACGACATTACCGAAGCCTATATTTATGAGCTGTAAGGCCAATGATAACCCTCCAAATAGTTAAATTTACAAAAAATGATTTACTCAATATTTTGTACTTGTTCTTTTACCTTTTCGATATGACTTTTAAGCTGTACTACATTTTTGCTAGTTTCTGAATCTATTGATTTTGCTCCAACTGTATTTACTTCTCTATGCATTTCTTGCACAATAAAGTCTAATTTTCTGCCAATGGCGTTTTGGCTTCCTAATACTGATTTAAAATGATCAATATGACTGTATAATCGGGTTATTTCTTCAGATATATCTCCTTTTTCCGATAAAAGAGCGATTTCGTGAAGTAAGAGAACTTGATCAGTTGTTACAGCATCACCAATATGTTGTTCAATTCTTTGTTGTATCCTTTGGCGATATGCTGAATGAATATTTGGCTGGTTTACCTTAATTTGATCGACAATCCGGGCAATTTCGTTTATGTACTCGTTCATCTCTTTTTGTAAATGATCGCCCTCTTTTTTACGACTTGTCTGAACTGCTTGACAAGCATTTCCTAAACAATTAAAAATTGATTGTTTTATTTGATCCGAAAAACTACCATGATCAAGTGTACTAAATAAACCATCAAATGTCGGAATGATTGACATTGGAATATGACCCTCTATTTGATACCGTTCTTTTATTTTTGATAGATTATTCATATACTGATCAAGTAAATTCCAATCAATGTGAAGTAACCTATTATCTATCTGATCACCAACAATAGTCATAAAAACCTCTATCCTGCCACGGTGAAAGTGTTGTTGAATATGACTTTTAAAATCTTGCTCTAAACTTATTAGGGAACGAGGATATTTCAATACGATATCTAAAAAACGATTGTTCACCGTTTTAATTTCAACATTAATTGTTAAATTTTCTAACTGTATTGTATCTTTTCCATAACCAGTCATACTCATAACCATAATGATCACTCCACTTCGTTCTATTATACATTTAAGCGACGCATTTCTCTAATAATATGATAAGGTGAAATGGATATTTCCGACTATTTTTCTAAGCAATTGATAGCTGAACAAATCTGACGTTTACATTCTCCCTATAAAAATTTACATTGGTCAGTTTTTTTGGCTCGTATATTTAACAAAAAAAGTACATCAACGTTTGACAGGCTCTGTTCAAATTATAGATGGAAATGTACATTAGGTTACACCGTATTTTGCGGTACTTTTGGTTTAAAAAAAATAAACCTGCCCAAATGGAACTGAGTCATATAAAAAGATTACTAATTCTATTTTACTTCCATCATATTTTTCCGAAAAGTAAATAATTAAAAACATAATTAAGAAACATTTACTGAAAGGGTTAGATGAGCAATTATCACTTCCCCATTTGCGTTATCAAACAATGGATGATGGTTATGACTATGAAGCCATTTATAAACAAGTATATCGAATGGGTCAACAATCAGTTATTGCCTACAACAAACGTAACGAGCCGGAATCTATTGGATTTGATGAACATTTTGCACCCACTTGTTTTAGGGAACATTCTTATCGCTACATAGTTATGAACCAAGTATGAAACTTTAAAATACACAAGACCTAAAGAATGCATTGACTGTCCTCTAGCTAATGAAGGCATCTGTCGGAAAGTATTTAAAATAAAAATTACCAAAGACTTAGGAAAATACACTGCACCAGCAAGGGGTTCTAAGGCTTGGAAAAAAATTTACAATCAACGTACTGCAGTTGAAAGAGTCAATGCCTATTTAAAAGAATTTTTTCAATTAAATAATGTTCGTTATCGAACCGGGAAGAGGGCTAGGATACATTTTGATATCGTCACACTTATTTATAATGCTTCAAAATTAGCAGTGACTATATAAATAATGCATTACAGAATCAGAAGCAAGTTGCTTAAAATGTTAGAATAAAGTCTGTGTGGACACTGGCTTCACGTAGACTCCTGTGGGAAAACAACATGGGAACGTAGACTAAAATCGCCACGTCCTGTGGCAACGTCTACGCTAGTACATCCTGTACGTCGGAAAATCCACTTCAAGAGTTTGCCCTAGCAAACTTTTGAAGTTAGTGTAGGCGTTGCCCACGGAAAGCGAAGTGAAGCCGGTAAACACAGAAAACAATAATTTTTAAATTTACATTTAGAAATTCTGTTAAACTGTAACTTTTTAAAAAGAGTAATGATGAGATTGATTCAATTAAGAAACATTGAAGCAGATTTGGACCCATAATAATACGACTTTACATAACTATTTATCATTCAATCCTCGAAAACCTCTCATTATTAAAAACCAATAAACCGGTTATAATTATCTACTGGTACTTGCAAAATTATCTAATAAAATATACCCAAAAACAATTCCGGTCATTGTTGCAAGTGTTGAACCACTTATAAGTACTAAATGTATAGCAGGTATCAATCCAATAAAAGATAAAATATAATAGATTAATATCATTAAGGCCGGAAGTCCAACCCCAAAAAACCTGGCCCAGTTAAATCTCCATTTTCTGTTTTCCTTTATATCAAGAATAAATTGTGGTAAACGTAACAACGCACCCATTATAATGGGGAATATAACAGAAAACATAACAGAAGGAAATACAATAAATTCCATACTAGCTGTTCTGTCTATATGGAATCGCCACTTCATACCCCAGTAAAATATAAAGCCAATAACGATTGTCCAAGCAAGATAATATAAAAAACGTTTAATGTTAATTACCCCCTTAGGAATTAAAATTTCATAATTAAATACGTTTAACTACTGACTAAGTTATCTACAACAAAATCCAGCTTGTTTGTCGAAAGATCTATAAGGCTCAATGCTACTTGGGTCCATTCGTTATAATCTTTGACTTTATTTTAACATAAATATTCATAAATTCCTGGTAAAATTTACCTTTCCATCTTTATTATGTACTCTAATTTGCATATAACTATCAGATGAGCATGTAAACATATAATAACTATTATTTCCTGACAAAAAGGGCGACACATCTCTATCATAAACATAAATGAAAAACCATTCATCCCAGTAAAAAATGACCACCAAATCAACTGACAATTGATAGCCATTTTTGTATGTGACAGATAACGGTACTCATTAATCAACGTGTACTTTTTTCTAATTGATTGGATTAGGTTACAGTTTAATGATGAAAAAGTGGCATGACAAGACCCCTGTGGCGGTTAAGACTACTTCACCAAATTAGCCGAAACCAAGTTGAGGCAAAGCAGACACTGTGAAAATGAACAAAATGACATGTGAACAGATCTTGCACCCCGGAGTGTTCTTAATCAGTAACAAGATTTAATAGAGCCAATAGATGAAACAAAAATTCTACCTTATTTCTTTCTTTTAAAGTTAAAAAAGATTGTTGGGATTAAACTTAATGTAATGATGAGGGACCAATCATACATATGTAAAAATGTTGTATGAAAAATCGGCTGTAAAGATTCAATGTAAATGACGGTAAGCAATAAAGCCATTGATGATAACACAGCCCCTATTAAATAGATATTTTGCAGTGGATTTCGATAAAAAATCCCCCGTTCACTTCGACAATCAAACACATGAATTAACTGTGCACATACTAGTGTTGAAAAAGCAATCGAACGAGCATGTGCCAAGTTGTCCAAATTGTTATCGTATGTTAGTACGAAAGCAATGAGAGACACTACACCTATCAAAATTCCCCGCGAAATTATTTTAAATCCCAAACCCCTAGCAAAAATACTTTCATCCGGGGCACGGGGGGGTTGTTTCATGACATTTTTTTCCGGTGCATCAAGTCCCAATGCCATGGCTGGGAGTCCATCAGTTACCAAATTCACCCACAAAATTTGCACAGGAACAAGTGGTAAAGGCATGCCTAACATTAAAGCCCCAAGCATTACAAATATTTCTCCAACATTTGAAGCAAGCAAATAACGGACAAATTTACGTATGTTTTCGTAAATATTTCTACCTTCCCTAATAGCCACCTGTAATGTATGAAAATTATCATCCATTAAAATAACAGAGGAGGCCTCCTTAGCGACATCTGTCCCGCTTTTTCCCATACTTACCCCGATATGACTTGCCTTTATTGCTGGTGCATCATTAATCCCATCACCTGTCATTGCAACAATATGTCCCTTTTTTTGGTATGCTTGCACAATCATTAATTTTTGTTCCGGTGTAACCCGGGAAAAAATGCTCACTTGATTGACAATCTCACTTAATGAATCAATACTCATATTATTTAAATCCTTACCCTCAATGATAAGGTTATTTTCATCGTGAATTCCAACATCTTTTGCAATTGCCTCAGCCGTATTTCGATGATCTCCGGTAATCATCACAGTTTTTATTCCGGCTAATTGACAATTGGCAATTGCTTTTTTCACTTCTTTACGTGGGGGATCAATCATGCCTATAAGGCCGATAAAAGTAGCACCATTTTCCAATTGATTCATCGGTTTTAATGACTCATCGTTAGTTAATGGTTTGATACTAATAGCAATGACCCTTCGTGCTTTTGCAGTCAATTGCGTGATTTGTTTATTAATATTCGTTGGATCTTGTAAGATGCTTTTTCCTATTTCATCAAAATAATGAGTACATCGAGGAATGATAATTTCCGGTGCCCCTTTTGTAATGATAAACTTTCTATTATTTTCATCCTTGACAATGACACTCATCCTTTTTCTTGTTGAGTCAAAGGGTACTTTTTTCATTACTTGATACTTATTTAATGATTGTTTCGTCATGCCATACTTTCGTGCAACAATAAGTAATGCACCATCCGTAGGATCTCCATCAATAAGATAACTTCCCTTTTTTACGTACAATTGGGCATCATTGCAAAGTGAAGCATAAGTTAGCAAATTTTCTAAATGAATATGTCTTTCCCTTATTTTAGAGCCTTGTAATAAAAATTCTCCTTTAGATGTATTACTTGCTCCCGTCACCTCAAATGATTGACCAGTAACAAATATATCTTTTACTGTCATATTATTTTCTGTAATAGTGCCCGTTTTGTCCGTGCAAATAACAGTCGTACAGCCTAACGTTTCTATTGCGGACAATTGTCGGACGATAGCCTTACGACGAATCATTCTTTGAACACCTAAAGAAAGGGCGACAGTGACAATGGCCGGTAATCCCTCAGGTATGACAGCCACAGCCAATGATACTCCCGCCAAAAACATTTCATATGTTGGATGTCCTTGATAAATTCCAATCCCTACTGTTAATAATGTAAGAAACAAAACAATGACAATGAGGGTTTTCCCAAGTTGAATCAGCCTATTTTCTAATGGTGTGATACTCTTTTCGATTTTCCCCATTAAGGTAGCAATTTGTCCAATAGCACTATTCATACCGGTCTTTACGGTAATGCCGGTGGCCTGTCCCTTCGTAACAATTGTCCCTTTAAATGCCATATTACGCTGGTCACCAATATCTATTTTTCTGTCAGTATCAATCGGTTCAATGATTTTTTCGACTGGTAATGATTCTCCAGTTAATGCTGATTCTTCTGTTTCTAGCCCATTGATAGCAACTAAACGCATGTCAGCTGGAACTCTATCCCCACTTTTAATATGGATGACATCACCGACAACAGCCTCTTCTGCTGGTAACTTTTTCACTTCACCATCGCGAAGGACCCGAATAACTGGGGCAGACATTTGTTTTAATTTATCTAATGATTTTTCTGCTTTAAACTCTTGAAAAAATCCGATAAAGCCGTTAAGAAGTACGATAACGATAATAACAATAGCATCAATATACTCGCCTAACAAGCCGGCAATTAATGTTGCAGCTAATAATACAATCACCATAAAATCTTGAAATTGTTTGATAAACAACACCCAAAAGGGTTGTGTAGTGGCCTCCTTAATTCGATTTGGACCAAATTGCAGTCTTCTTTGTTCTATTTGTTGATCTGATAACCCATGTTTAATACTTACTTGTAATTGCTTTTCTACCTCATTAATATCTTGCTTGTACCATTCCACATTCGATCCCTCACTATATATGATCTATCGCCGCTATTAATTCTTTATTATATGTATGCACTGAAAGACGCTAACATGATATAATGACGAAAGAAAGAGGTGAACGAAATGCCATTTGATGGAATTGTAACAAAAGCAGTTATTGAACAGTTGCAACCACTATTAATTGGTGGACGAGTGAATAAAATATATGAACCTTCTGACAACGAACTTATTTTAACGATACGTAATAACCGAAATAATTACCCTTTGCTTTTATCTATACACCCTCATTACGCTCGTCTCCATATAACTAATCAGACTTTTCAGAATCCTGATGAACCGCCGATGTTTTGTATGGTATTAAGAAAACATCTAAATGGGGCAACAATTAAGGCAATAGACCAATATGATTTAGAAAGAATTATTTTTATACATTTTCAATCCCGTAATGAAATTGGCGACTCTGTAACGAGGAGCATTGCAATAGAATTGATGGGAAAACATAGTAATGTTATTTTGCTAAATGAGGGACAAGACAAAATCATACACTGTATGAAACATGTGTCTCCATCCCAAAATCGTTATCGATCTTTATTGCCTGGTGCTGACTATCAGCTGCCCCCGAGTCAAAACAAATTAAATATATTGAAGACAGATGCAGAAACTTTTGTTAAAAAGCTCGATTTTAATGAGGGGAAAATGGACCAACAAATTGTGCAACATCTTACTGGATTTTCACCGAGATTAGCGAAAGAATTTATCTTTCGTGTCCATTTGGGGGATGAAAATAAATATAAATCAATGTACCAATTATTTAAAGAGGATATTACTGAACAAAACTACCTACCAGCCATTTATGAAAACGACAAAGAAGATTTTCATGTTATTAAAATGAATCACCTAATGAATTCCGTTAAATCTTTTCAATCGGTAAATGAAATGTTAGACGAATTTTATGCCCATAAAGCCGAACGGGATCAAGTAAAACAAATAGCAAAAGATCTATCTAGAAAAATTAATAATGAACTTAGTAAAAGTAAACGAAAATTAAAAATTCATGAACAAACGATTAAAAAGGCCCAAAATGCCCAGCATTATCAAAAACTTGGTGAGTTGCTAACCGCCCATCTACATCTCGTTAAAAAAGGAGATGAAACTGTCACCGTTATTAATTATTATGAGAAGAATCAGCCTGAATTGTTGATTCAATTAAAAACTGATAAATCTCCGAGTGAAAATGCACAAATATTTTTTAATCGTTACCGTAAAATGGGTACAGCAAAGCAAAAAGCTGAAAAGGAATTATTAAAAACTAAAAATGAAATGACTTATTTGGAAGATGTACTACAATTTATTGAACATGCACGTGTTGGGGATATTGAAGAAATTCGCGAGGAATTACGACAACAAGGATATTTAAAAAGAAATGTTGCAACTAAAAAAAGGAAACGTACAAAACCAGTTCCCGAACAGTTTAAAGCATCTGATGGGACTACAATTTACGTAGGTAAAAATAATTCGCAAAATGAATATGTAACCCATCGGTTAGCAAACAAAAATGATACATGGTTACATACATTAAACATTCCTGGATCACATGTTTTGATCAAATCGAGTGACCCTACGGAACAGACCATTTTAGAAGCGGCACAATTAGCGGCCTATTTTAGTAAAGCAAGGCAATCAGCATCAGTACCTGTCGATTACACAAAAGTAAAACATGTCAAAAAACCTTCCGGTGCTAAACCTGGTTTTGTTACTTATGATAATCAAAAAACAGTCTTTGTCACACCAGATGTTAATCTAGTTGATTCGATGACTGTTAAAAATTAAGAAACGTCATTTGACTTTATCAGATGACGTTAATTTTTATTGTAAATTTTAACTCGTTTTTCCAGTAATACTGTAGAGGATTCTTGTGCTTAAATAGCCCTACATCCAAACCGCAATAACTGGTAGTAAGAAATTCTCGCGTGCAAATAATCGTCAGCAGTCACCAGCTTCGGCAAAAAGTATAATGTCAATAAAATCACTAGGTCAGTTGTTGCCGCCAGGACAGTAAATTATTTTGTTCAGCTACGGTTATTTTTTCATCGCCAAGAAGAACACCCAACAGTTGATCAAAAGTCAATATCGTATCATAGGAAAATTCGGCTGTATTAAAGTTTTCCGACGCTCGTTGTAATCCATATGTAAAAATAGCAAAAATATACAAAACTTCATTTCCCAATTCTCGAATAACATTGGCAGCATCGATTGCTGAACCACCAGTAGAAATTAAATCCTCAATAACAATTGCTTTTTGGTTTTTTCCAATTGCTCCTTCGATTTGACTTCCTGTACCATGTTGCTTTGGTTTGGAACGAACATATACTAACGGAAGCTGTAAATAATCTGCAAGCCATGCAGCATGGGGTATTCCAGCTGTCGCACAGCCAACAATAACATCTGGTTTCAATGATAATTCATCAATCTTTTGTACAAAGGCATCTGTAATTCTTTGACGAATTTCCGGATAGGAAATGGTTAATCGATTATCACAGTAAATTGGTGATCTAAGTCCAGATGTCCAAGTAAAGTAATCCTTTGGGTCAGTTTTAATTTGTACTGCCTCAATATTCAATAAATCCTCGGTAATTTGCTTATACAGTTCCATTGTTCCACTCCTCTAAAACTTTCTTATATGCTTCATATGGTTGTTTAGCCAAAGTAATACTTCGACCAACTACAATATTATCTGCACCTATCTTTCTAGCATCGTAAGGTGTTGCAACCCGTTTTTGGTCATCATGATTTGAATCGATTAAACGAATTCCTGGTGTCACTGTTAAAAATTCATTACCACAATACTTTTTAATATTCGGAACTTCTTGAACTGAGCATACAACCCCATCTGCTCCACTTTTTTGTGCTAAATTTGCTAAATGAATAACATTTTGCTCAAGCGACCCGGTTAAACGTAGTTGTCGATTAACTATATCATCATCCATTGAAGTTAAAATTGTCACAGCAATTAATTTTGTTACACTATTTTCTGATAATGCCTCTTTAGCTCTTTTAATCATTTCTTCTCCACCAAGGGCATGGACATTCACCATATCAACTTCTAGCTTAGCCAGATTTCTCATTGTTTTCATGACAGTCGTCGGTATATCAAATAATTTTAAATCTAAAAAAATATCATGGCCATTTTGTTTCAATCGTTCTACCATTGAAATGCCCTCACGATAAAAGAGTTCCATACCAATTTTCACAGGAACACCATTTAACTGATGACTAATCAAAAATGATTCTGTTGCTTCCCACGTTGGAAAATCAAGAGCTATATATACTTTATTCACAAATTGCACCCCCTACCGATTCCTTCACAGAGGCAAAACCATATTTCTCTAAAACCAATGGCAATTCATCTATAATTTCCGGACAAGCGTATGGATTTTGGAAGTTCGCAGTACCAACCGCTACCGCATCTGCCCCGGCTAAAAGAAATTCAAGAACATCCTCTGCTCTCTCAATTCCCCCCATCCCGATAATGGGAATCGATACGTGTTGTTTCACTTCATATATCATCCGGATGGCAATTGGTTTTATTGCCGCCCCTGATAAACCACCCGTTTTATTGGCTATAAGTGGTTTTCTCTTCATTAAATCAATTTTCATCCCTGTTAACGTATTAATCATTGTTAATCCATCAGCACCGGCAGACTCTATTACTTTTGCCATTTCAACGATATCCGTCACGTTTGGGGATAATTTCACATAAACAGGAACATGGCTAACCTTCTTAACCCGTTCAGTAACAGTAGCTGCCATTAGTGGATCTATTCCAAATTGAATGCCCCCTTCTTTTACATTAGGGCAGGAAATATTCAATTCAATCGCATTAACGTGTGGTGATGTATTTAATACAGAAGTAACCTTTTCATATTCCTCCATTGTACTCCCGGCTACATTAGCAATTATTGGAGTATTGTATTGTTGTAAAAATGGTATTTCCAATTTTACAATATCTTCAACACCAGGATTTTGTAACCCTATTGCATTAAGCATACCAGAGGCAGTTTCAGCTACCCTTGGTGTATCATTTCCTAATCTTTTTTCACCTGTCGCAGCCTTTATAATTACTGCACCAAGGACACTTAAATGATAAAATTGACTATATTCCCGACCAAACCCAAAACATCCAGAAGCAGGCATAATTGGATTTTTTAATTGTAATCCGGGTAATGAAACAGATAAATCTATCATATGATCACCTCATTTGCCCGGAATACTGGTCCATCTTGACAAATCTTCTTATAACCTTGCTCATCATTTGATGGTATAACACAGGCTAAACAAGTGCCGACCCCACATCCCATTCGTTCCTCAAATGATAAATAACCGTCTACATGTGGTATTGCTTCCTTGACGGCTCTCATCATCGGTAATGGCCCGCAAGTGTAATAGGAATTAAAAGACTTAATTTTGGGAATAATAGCTGTGACAAGCCCTTTTTCACCATAGCTTCCATCATCAGTCGTAATAAAAGTATTAGAGATCCTTGCAAATTCTTCTTCATAAAAAACTGCTTGTTCCGTCTGAAAGCCTAAAATAGAGTAAACCTTAATCCCAGTCTTGTACAGTTGTTTTGCTAAGAAATATAATGGAGGGATTCCCACACCACCACCAATTAATAAAGCCGAAGTTTTCACATGGTCAACCGGAAATCCATGCCCACTAGGACCCATAGCATCAATCATCATCCCTTGACTATAAGTTGGCAAAATGCTTGTTCCTTCCCCAACACGCTTAAAAATAATCGTGACAGTCATTAATTCTTCATCAACATATGCAATTGAAATAGGGCGACGTAATGTTAAATTTGGAACTGATATGTGTAAAAATTGACCCGGATTAGCATGTTGGCTTATATAGTCATTTTTAAGTACCATTTCAAAAGTATCTTGAGCAATTTCTGTGACGCTCTTAACGGTCATTTCTTCCTTTTTTATCATTTAAATCGCTCCTTTACTTGAAGCAATGGCTGTTGCATTAAATGTCGTTGAATCAATAACATTTAAAATTGCTTGGGCTGTATCAAGATTCGTTAAACTAATAATTCCATGTTCAACCGCTTCACGGCGAATCCGGAAACCATCAGATTGAATCTTTTTTCCTGAAGTGAACGTATTGATGACAAACTGTACTTTTCCTTCCGTAATAATAGAAAGGACATTTAATTGTTCAGCACCAATTTTTCCTACTTTCTCTACAGGAATGTCTCTTGATTTAATGTAGTTAGCCGTCCCATCTGTTGCATATAATCGGAAACCTAGTTCATGAAAATGTTCAGCGATCGTAATCATTTCTTCCTTATCTTTATCAGCCACGGTGATTAATACAGCCCCATCAAATGGGATGGAAATTCCCGAGGCGATTAACCCTTTATACAATGCTTTTTCAAGCGTTTGATCATAACCAATTGCCTCACCAGTTGATTTCATTTCGGGACCTAACGAAGTATCAACACTACGTAATTTTTCAAAAGAGAATACTGGCAATTTAACGTAAACATTGTTCCTTTCTTGTAAAATTTCTGTTTTAAATCCTTTCGATTCCAACGTTTCACCTAAAATGCAACTTGTTGCTATTTTTGCCATCGTCACACCAGTTACTTTACTTAAAAAAGGGATAGTTCGACTTGAACGTGGATTCACCTCAATAACGTATACTTCCTCATTTTGAATAATAAATTGTATATTTATTAACCCAATCACATTTAATTCCTGAGCAATTTTTGCTGTTGCATCTAAACATTTCTGCTTTACCGCCTCACTCAGTCGTTGGGGGGGATAGACAGCAATTGAGTCTCCTGAATGAACTCCTGAACGTTCGATATGCTCCATAATTCCCGGAACAACTGTTGTGACACCATCACTGATTGAATCTACATCTACCTCTATACCAGTGACATATTGATCAATTAATAATGGTTTGTTAGGATTAATTTCAGTAATTTTCTCTAAATAGTTGTTAAGTTCCATTTCATTATGGATAATTTCCATTTGACTTCCACCAATGACATATGAAGGCCTTACTAAAACTGGAAAACCAATTTCATTTGCTAATTTTATTGCTAAACCTTTGTCAGCAACTGCTTTTCCTTTTGGTCGCAATAAATTCAACTTGTTTAGTAACTGCTCGAATTTGTGTCGGTCCTCCGCCCGGTCAATAGCCTCCAGATTCGTTCCTAATATTTTCACACCACGTTCTTCTAAACCAGCGGCAAGGTTAATTGCAGTTTGTCCACCGAATTGCACGATGACACCTATTGGGTGTTCTAATTGCACGACATTCATGACATCCTCAAGTGTCAGTGGCTCAAAATATAGTTTATCTGAAACGGTAAAATCTGTTGAAACAGTTTCAGGATTATTGTTCATGATTATTGCCTCATAACCCATGTCTTTAATCGCCAAAACGGAATGAACAGTAGCATAGTCAAATTCAATTCCTTGGCCAATTCTGATCGGACCTGAACCTAGAACAAGTACCTTCTCTTTATCAGTTACGGTTGACTCATTTTCTTGTTCATACGTACTGTAAAAATAAGGGGCAGTTGATTCAAACTGGGCCGCACAAGTATCGACCATTTTATAAACTGGTACAATATTCTTTTCCTTTCGAAATTGATACACTTCCTGCTCCGGAATTTGCCAAACTCTAGCAATTTGTATATCTGAAAAACCATGTTTTTTCACTTTTGTTAACTTGTTAACATCCCATTTTACGTCCCTTAATTCATTTTCCAGATCGATAATATGGTTTATTTTATTTAGAAAAAATCGATCTATTTTAGTAATGTTGTATAGTTCCTCAACCGATGTTCCACGGCGAAATAACTCAGCAATCACAAAAATACGTTCATCATCTGCTTGTTGCACACGATTTAATAAATTGTTTGTTTTTTCTTGAGCGACTGTTTGTAAAAATAAATCACCATTTCCAATTTCTAATGAACGGACTCCTTTTAGCAATGACTCTTCTAAATTTCGTCCGATTGACATTATTTCTCCGGTTGCTTTCATTTGTGTTCCTAATTTGCGATCTCCGGAAACGAATTTATCGAATGGAAAACGGGGTATTTTTGTTACAATATAATCTAAACTTGGTTCAAAAAAGGCATATGTCGTTTCAGTAATTGGATTTTTTATTTCATCCAACGTAAACCCAACGGCAATTTTTGCAGCAATTTTTGCAATAGGATAACCTGTTGCTTTTGATGCCAATGCAGATGAACGACTCACACGTGGATTTACTTCGATAATAAAATATTCAAAGCTATAGGGATTTAAAGCGAGTTGAACATTACAACCACCTTCAATTTTCAAGGCCCTAATCAATCTTAATGAAACATGTCGTAACATTTGGTTCTCTTTATCTGTTAGTGTCATTGAAGGGGCTACGACAATTGAATCCCCGGTATGGATACCGACAGGATCAATATTTTCCATATTACAAACGACAATAGCCTGATCTTTTTTGTCACGGATAACCTCATATTCAATTTCTTTAAATCCTGTAATACTCATCTCAATTAAACATTGATTGACAGGAGATAAGGACAATCCATTTTGAACAATTTCTCTCAACTCTGTTTCGTTATCACACATACCACCTCCAGTCCCCCCTAACGTAAAGGCAGGTCTAACAATAACTGGATAACCTATTTCACTGGCAAATTGAACTGCTGCCTCAACCGTATTTACAATCACACTTGGAGGGACAGGCTCATCTAATTCATTCATTAATGCACGAAATTTTTCGCGATCCTCCGCTTTTTGAATTGCCTCAAGTGAAGTCCCTAATAATTCGACATTATATTCATCTAGTATACCTGATTCATCTAATCCGATGGCTAAATTCAAGCCAGTTTGTCCTCCTAATGTAGGTAAAATAGCACATGGTCGTTCTTTGCGAATTATTTTGCTTAAAAAATCAACCGTTAATGGTTCCATATAAATCGTGTCTGCCACAGTATCATCTGTCATGATTGTAGCAGGATTTGAATTGGCTAATATGACTGTATAGCCTTCTTCCTTTAGAGATTGGCATGCTTGTGTACCAGAATAATCAAATTCCGCTGCTTGACCAATAACAATTGGCCCTGAACCAATAACGAGAATTTTTTCAATCGTATTATTTCTTGGCATACTACTTTCCTCCAGTTTTGGCGCTAAAATTATCCATCATATGTAAAAATTTATCGAATAAAAAATTTGTCTCTGTTGATCCAGGCGCACCTTCAGGATTAAATTGAACGGAAAATGCCGGATGCTTTTTATGGGATATACCTTCTATAAAATGTTCATTTAATGAACGATAGGTAATATTTAAATCCAGATTTTCTATAGATTTTTCCTCCACAATATAATGATGACTAACAGTTGCCAACCATGATTTATCATTTTGAATATCTTTAATGGCATAATTAGGACTAAATTTCCCTACCTTTAATCGTGAAGTTTCGGCTCCGCAAGCAAGTGCCAATACCTGATGGCCAAGACCGATAGCAAAAATTGGAACTTTACCTAATAAAGTATAAACAGTCTTTACTGTTTCTGGAATATGTTTTGGATTGCCAGGACCATTTGAAATCAGAATACCATTTGGCTTAAAACGAACAATATTTTCTGGTGAATAGTTGTAAGGAACAACTGTCACATGACACTTTCTATCCGTAAATTCTTGTAAAACTTGATGTTTCATTCCTAAATCAATGATGACAATACGTTTTCCTTGTCCCGGAACTATATATGGCTTTTTTATAGAAATATGATTAACGATATCGGTTTGATTTGATTGATTTTGTAATGTATTTAATGCATCTTCGACCGACATTGATTCATCAACAATGATTCCCCTCATTGTTCCTTTTTCTCTTAATTTGTTTGTTAACATTCTCGTATCAATATTAGCGACACCTGGAATATCATGAATTTTTAAAAATTCATCTAATGTCGCCTCTTTTCTAAAATTTGATGGTTGGTTACTTATCTCTTTAACGATCATCCCAGAAATTGTCGGGATTATTGATTCAAAATCATCCCGATTAATCCCATAAGCCCCAATAGTCGGATAAGTCATAACGGTTATTTTTCCATAGTAGTCGGGATCGGAAATTATTTCTTGATAACCCGTCATTGCAGGGTTAAAAATTACTTCACCCGTGTTAATGTGGGAACTCCCAAATGCTGTTCCCCGAAAAACTGTGCCATCAGCTAATATTAAATTTCTTTTCTCCATTATCGCCCATCCTTATAAACAATATTTCCAGCTACTATTGTCATGACAGGTATACCACTTACTTTCCATCCATGAAATGGTGTGTTTTTCCCTTTGGAAAGAAAAGTAGATTTATTAATCAATTCCTCTTGATCTAATTGAACGACGGTTATATCTGCTATAGACCCTTCTTTTAAGGTGCCATATGGCAGTCCAAATACTTCAGCTGGTTTTTTAGTAAACGAATCAATCAGTTGTGATAATGACATTTTATTCGTTTTTACTAAATGTGTATAAAGTAATGGAAATGCTGTTTCCAAACCAACGATACCAAATGGAGCATTAAGCATTCCTTGGCTTTTCTCTTCCTCTGAATGTGGTGCATGGTCGGTAGCAATGAAATCAATTGTTCCATCTAGCAAACCTTCTAATAAAGCATCTTTATCTTCTTTACTACGAAGGGGTGGATTCATTTTGAAATTTGCATCATCGGTTTTGATATCGCCTTGTTCTAAAAGAAGATGGTGAGGAGATACTTCAGCCGTTATATGAATACCGGCTTTTTTAGCATCCCTAATGATGCGAACGGATTCTTTTGTACTTACGTGACAAACATGATAGTGACAATTTGTTGCTTCGGCCAACAATGCATCTCGAGCTATTTGGGTTGATTCGCAAGCATTTAAGATGCCAGGTAAGTTTAAACGTTTGCTCACATCTCCTTCATGAACAACTCCACCATATAAAATTGAATTGTCTTCACAATGAGCAACTATTGGTCGATTATTGGCCGCTGCTAATGTCATCGCTTCATACATTTGTCCTGAAGTTTGAATCCCTACCCCATCATCCGTAAAGGCAAAAATATCTTTTTTACTCAATTCCCCAATGTTGGTTAGTTGTTCTCCCTTTAATCCTTTTGTAATGGACGCATATGGCAAAACCCTTACTTTAGCATCTTGTTCTATTTTTGATAGCAATTGTTCAACAGTATCAACATTATCGGGTACAGGGTTTGTATTGGGCATCGCACATACTGTTGTATAACCACCCCTTGCTGCGGCTTGGGTTCCTGTTTTTATCGTTTCTTTATGTTCCCCCCCAGGCTCACGCAAATGAATATGAACATCGATAAAACCTGGAGTTACTAATCGCTGTTGACAATCAATTTCGTTATCTGTTTTTTCATCAATTTTAGGAGCAATTTTTTCTATTAAGTCACGATTTATTAAAATATCATATTGGTTTAATTCGTTGTTCCCTGAAACTAACATTGCGTTTTTCAATTTGATTTTCATCTATAATCCCCCATTTTATTAATTGATTGACGATAATGGCCATTCTTATATAGACGCCATTTTCCATTTGTTTAAAAATTCTTGAACGATGCCCTTCAACGAGGGATTCATCAATTTCCACACCACGATTAACAGGGGCTGGATGCAATATAATCGCTTCTTTTTTCATCCGTTTTTCCCTTGCAATCGTTAAACCTTGGTTTTCCAAATACGTTGCTTCGTTAAACTTCTCATTGTGACGTTCATGCTGAATTCTAAGTAACATCATTACATCACATTCTTCAACCGCCTCATCCATCGGTATATAAGGACATCTAACTGATGGGTCTTTAAATTCGGGGGCACCAGTAACAGATACTTTTGCACCTAAATTAGTTAATAGTTTAATGTTCGAATGTGCAACCCGACTATGAACAACATCACCTGCGATGACGATATTTAAACCTTCAATCCGCCCGAATTCTTCATGAATTGTGAATGCATCCAATATGCTTTGGGTTGGATGGGCCCTTTTACCAGCACCAGCATTAATAATTGGGATTTGACAATCTTTTAATTCACTCATCCAATCGTCTGCTTTATCTCGGATAACTAAGACATTTGCCCCTATTGCCTCAATTGTTTTTACCGTATCATAAAGGGATTCCCCTTTCTTCAAACTTGATGTTGATGCGTCAAAATCTAAAATGTCTAATCCAAGCTTTTTCTCGGCTACAGTAAAGCCCATTTTAGTTCGAGTACTAGGTTCAAAAAATAAGTTAGCAATAAATACTTGTTGATTAATTTTTGGGCTTTGAAATCGGTATTCTCTTGCCTGATGAAATAAGTCATACAATTCATACGTCGTTACATCCTGAACCGAAAACAAATGTTTCACAAGATCCCTCCTCGTTTAAACTGTTATTTTACATTGGTAATAGATGATGTCTCTAGGTAATTTAAACAATGTATTTATTCGCTATTACCCTTTCTTAAAGATGACACTGACTTTGTCACCACAAGATTCGTTAATTATTACCCCAAAATATTAAATCATAACAAAAGCCTCTTTACTATTAAGTGTAAAGAGGCTCATATGCATCAATTAAGCTACGACCCATTTGGTCTTCACACCTTTTAAATCTCTCTGGATTTTAATTAAAGGATTAAGAATAACTATTTCATTTCATATATACTTACTTCATCGAAATCATCTTGTTCCGACAGTTTAACAACGATAAGTTCCTTTTCAGATGTCGGAATATTTTTCCCTACAAAATCAGCTCGAATTGGTAATTCACGATGCCCACGGTCTATTAATGCTGCCAGCTGAATTTGAGCCGGTCTCCCAACATCCATTACTGCGTCCATTGCAGCTCTAATTGTTCTTCCTGTGTAGAGTACATCATCGATTAAAACGATGGTTTTGTTAGTAATATCTACATCTATGCTCGTTGAATGTAATTCAGGATCTGCGGCAATTTGTTTTAAATCGTCCCGATACATCGTAATATCAAGCTTACCTATAGGGACATTAATTTGTTCAATTTGGCGCATTTTTGCTTGAATTCTTTCCGATAGTGGTACCCCTCGTGTTTTAATACCTACTAAAACAAGATCTCTCCCACCTTTATTTCTTTCCAAAATTTCATGGGATATTCTAGTAATTGCACGATTCATCGCATCTTTATCTAACAATACCGTCTTTTTGTTCATCGTAAATCCCTCACTTAACATAAAAAAACCTCTGCCCAAAAAGAGGTCAAAGGTGTATCATTGATTCCGAACGATTATTCCTTTTAGCCTCTCGGGACTATTTTAAGGACTCTCTATATGATTTTCATTACTCGTATTATTGCAAAATTGCTAGCATAAGTCAAGATAAACTGTCTAGACTTTTTAGTAATTTAGAAAATTCAATGGGCGTGTCAGTCATGTAACATTGCCATTCATTTGTTTTTGGATGATGAAAACGGGCATTTGACACTTAATGTAAACAAAAACTACCTGTAAGCCTTGATAGGCTTATATTTTTTTGTCAAATTTTCCATATATTAATTGCGTAACATTTCGTAA
>DKGO01000188.1 GCA_002453315.1 Caryophanales bacterium UBA6768
GTCGCTCCTGTTGGCCCTGTGGCTCCTGTTGGTCCCGTCGCTCCTGTTGGCCCCGTCGCTCCTGTCGGTCCCGTGGCTCCCGTTGGTCCCGTGGCCCCTGTTGGTCCCGTGGCCCCTGTTGGTCCCGTGGCCCCTGTTGGTCCTGTGGCTCCTGTTGCTCCCGTGGCTCCTGTTGCCCCTGTGGCTCCTGTTGATCCCGTTGCTCCCGTGGCTCCTGTCGGTCCCGTGGCTCCCGGCTCACCCATAAGGCTCTCTAGCCATTCTTCCCTGCTTCCTTCAAACCCATCTTCAACGGCGATTTCATAAGCACTCAATCCAGTTGCGCCAGTTTGTCCCGTTGGACCTGTTGCTCCCGGTGGTCCAGTGACACCTGGCGGCCCTGTTGGTCCTCGTCTACCTCTTTTTTTATTTTGCGAACTTAAACAACTATCATTCAAACAATCACAATGGTAATGTCCACACCTATAACATCCCAAGAAAACACACCTCTCTCTTAATTAAATGAAATAATCGTTACACAGGAACTCTAGTATTCAGACAAATTTCACCCTCACATACCTCCTCCGATAGATTAGCATCGCCTGAACATTCTATTGTGATACGATCAAATCTAGTCAGTGAAAAGGCTACACTACTATCTTTAAAAACGTTGATAGGCAATCCAATTTCTCTACCATCTAAATAAAACTTAACAGTAACAAAATCTGAATCACCATCGTCAAACCTAACAAATCCAGTAGCAAAAATATGCTCATGCCCTGATGAGTGGAAAATGGTTTGAGTTTGTAAGGCTGGTATAGACCACTCAGCACAAATGCAATCCTTTACTAACTTACTATTGTGGCTACATTGATTTTTATGGCAATTAAAATTTGGACTTCTTCGTGAACACAAACATTGCACAGGCTTTCCTTGACAACAACTTCTACAACTTTCCAATAAATTCAACTCCTTTTCATAATTTGGCGTTCAATAGTAAGCTATTTTTAATGGACAAGAAATGATACGGCTAGTATCATTTATAATGAAAATTGGGTCCTAAAATATTGTAAAGCACATAAAAAGGGGAAGGCCTGATGTGCACTCCAAATAAATCGAATTTCCAGAGTGTTTTTATCGTTAGATAAAATAATCTAGCAAAAGGTTATTTGATATCTATTTAACCGGTGAAAATGAATTTCTCTATAATATCTAAAATTTTTCGGTATTTTAAGTCAATCAAATATAGAAAGACGGTTATGTTCATTTAAGGAATTAAGGGAAGGCAGCATAAAATCCCCAGTCGTAAGGCTAGGATTAATGCGGTAATTTAATTTGCAAGAGTCTTGACATAGTGGCCTCGAAATATGTTTAAAATAAAAAAGAGATACCGCTTTCACACAATATCCCTCATTATTATCCATTCCCTTAGCTGAAACTCCAACAAGAATTTATTCTTTTTTAATTTATTTTATCTATTTAGGGTATTATTGAACCAAGGTTAAATCAATATTTTTACTTCAACTATTCTCACCCTGAACTTCATTTGATGACCCATCTATATTAATTTCACACCTTCTCTAGTTATTTTTTGAATACTTTGAATCTAAGAGAGTAATTGGTAGGAATTTTATTTTAGTATATATGTTAAAATAAAAACAAAATGATGAATTCAAAGTTAAAACAGGCTCTAGTAAAACCAATTCATAGATTTAAAACCATCGGAGATTGTGCTGCATTTTCCGAAATTTATATCTATATTCCTAAGGAAGAATGAATATAATGTCTAACACAACATCAAGTCTATCAAGTATATCTGAACTTATTCAAGAGAAAATACTAATAAAGTAATTTCCATATAACTAACACAAACTATCTTAATTTTAAAAAACTTCGGAAGAAAGGACCGACTTATTATTTAAGCCATAACCTACCTCAACCCCTCCAACCTCTTTCTCACTTCTTCCTTCCGCAATTTACTCCTTACAGCCTTGCCCCAGCCTTTGACGGCATCTGCTGTGACACCTTCTAATTCCATAATTTCCTTCACAGATAAGTCAGCGATAATAAAATAGACAACCCACTTCCATTGCTTCTCACTTAAATGCCTACGAACTTCTCGCCAAAAGGCGTCGTTATGATTACCAGCACCGTCAACACCATTCATATTAACAATCGGCATCCCCGTTCGCACGTGTCGATTACCTGTATCGATTTCAATGACCTTTTCATTTATCACTTCAGCCATCACTTCTTCATCACGCAATTTCTTCCTCAGCAAATCAACCAACCGATAACGGATCCGGAAATTAATAAATGTACCAATATTGGTTCCCCTTGTCGCGTCAAAATCCTTATATGCTTGCCACAGTGCAATAACCCCTTCAGAATAAAATTCATCATACCAATTGGCGGAAATCCCCAGCCGATGAATTTGAAAATGAATCCGTCTTTCGTTTGCTTTAAAAAATGGCTCAAAGTCTTTTCCCATCCATATCCTCCTATCAAATAAGTTACCGTTCGAACGATTAAACTCATCATAGGAGGATCTACCTTTAGTTGCACCTTGGCTAATTTCCCTTACCATCCAACAAAACCGCAAAACCTGCTGGGAAAATTCAAATTTACCCTTATTAAAATATGCAAAATTAAAAAATTACCTCATTTTCGGAAATTAGCATACATTTTCATTTCCCTCCACCTTTACCAAAACTACTATTATCCCAATTTTGCAAGTTTTCAGATAATAGGCTAAACTAAATGCAACGAACAAATTATATTAGGAGGGATTTATGATGAACGAAGGTGGAAAGTATCTTACGGTTGACCCCGGTGTCGAGCTATTTGTCCAAGATGTCGGAGAAGGAGACCCGATTATTTTTATCCCGGGCTGGACATTTACAACAGAAGTGTACATACATCAATTGAATCATTTCAAGAAAAGTCATCGAGTTATCGTCATTGACCCGAGGAGCCATGGGCGTTCGACATTAACGGTTCACGGCAATGAATATGTAACCCATGGGACGGATTTAAGAAAGGTCATCGAGGCACTTGATTTAACGAACGTTACCGTTGTCGGTTGGTCAAATGCTTGTTTGATGATTTGGGAATATGTCCGTCAATTTGGGGTAAAAGATTTAAAGTCTGCGGTATTGGTCGACCTTCCACCTAAATTGTTGTCGATTAACGAAGCGACAGATTGGGTGGAAGGTAACTTGGATGAAATTTCTACGATTTACACGACCTATTTAACAGATTCAGAGAAACATCGTGAATTCATCACGGCTTATATTCAAGATGCGATGATTGCAGGGGAATTGACGGATGATGAATTGACGTGGCTCGTGGAGCAGTCATTAAAGACACCGTATTATATCGGTGCCAATCTATTGGCAGCAGCGCTTTTTTCGGACTATCGTAAAGAAGCGAAAGCGATTAGTGAATCAATCCCAACATTAACCGTCATCGCCAACCATTGGGCTGATGTCGCCAAACCGTATACGGAAAAATTATCGCCAAAATCGCACGTCGAAGTGTTAGGGGAGCATCTGATGTTTTGGGAATTCCCAGAGGAATTCAATGACATACTGGAAAAATTTTTAGACGATTAATTGTGAAAAAATGCGATTAGACATATAAAAATATAATACAGTTTCCATCATAAACGAAGCTAGTTGATTGCAAGATTTATAGTAATGATCAACTAGTTTTTTTATTGCTAGATTTTGATCATTGTCAATCAAGTGAATCATTCGTGTAGAAGTATTCACCACAGTTTTACGATTTATAATATGCAGATAAAAACAATAAAAATAACCGACTGAAAAGCATAATTATACAGTAAGCTAGAGGAATCACCAGAAGGAAAAAAGTTATTCTACGGAGGGTTAGATCCAAATGATTTATAACCAAATTCTTTAATGATGATTAAATCAAACTTTTCAAAGGAGAAGATAAACTATTATTTACACACATACCGCTTAGGAAGGGAAGAAAACGACGATTATCTCAAGTAATTTACATCGGCAGGTGATTTTTCAGGATGCAGTCCTAACAACAGCGTTAACAGATTGTTTAACACATAAATCTCACGTATTAAATATGAATGGTCCTTCTATATAGCATGAGAGAAACGGATGAATGGCTCAAAAATAGCAGGGAACAAGTGGATCAAATTTAAATTGCATAATAGTTCACTTTTCATTTGTGAAATACGGAAAAGCAAATCCATGTAAAAATGCTAGTCTCGATTCATTTTTTGCATCATTAAAGAAAATATTTATATAAATGGGTCTTTCCAACAAATCTGAGGCAAAAGCATCTTTCAGTTTTATATTGAAATTTACAACAAAAATAGAAACCATTCTCCACTTGGGCATGTTACACCCATAGAGCATGAAGGGCGTATGATATGCCACATAAGAAAACACCATTGAAGAAAAAATACCTTTGCTTGAGGAATGGGATTGATTTTATCCCATTCACTCAGGCAGGGGGCTCCAAGCGAGTTGGAACGAAGCGCAGGAAAAAAAGTGATACGTCAAATCAGATGAATAAAGGTCTATTTTATGGAGAGAGGCCCATAAAAATATTAGTAGTTATATTGTTTTATATTGATTAATAACAAATTTTGATATCTTCATTTTTTCAATTATTGAACTGGGTATCATTATTGTAATATATACTAATCCACTCGTTCTACCTATATCCACACTGCCAGTTAAAGTTGCTCTATTCTTTAGTTCAAATTGGTTAATGCCCGTGGCGATTTCGGCCCTATCAATTGCATTGTCTATTGCTTCATTCAAATTTCCTCCTGACCCAATGAATTGAATTGGAAATGACTTTTCTTGAATATCAAATTTAAATTTAGCCGCTAAATGTTGTGAATCTAAATATTCCTCTTTGGAAATTGGCATATATAGTCTGTCCAACCTTTCTGGTGATGGAATAATAATTGGTCCTTCAATTAGTAAGTTTTTTATTAAATTCACTTCTATAGTAACATCGGCTGTTACATCCGCTGTATGTCCTGCTAACTCCCCATTTCCTTGAACTGAATGAATATCTCCAAAATAAACTCCTCCTCCTTCCACTTTTACTGGTACAATTATGATACTCCCTTTACCGACAGTGTTAACATCCATATGACCATCTGTAAGATTTTCTTTAGTTATTTTTGAATAATCTTCACAGTCCTTTAATCTCTCAAGGGCATCACCTGAGTTACGGGATGATGGCACCTCCATGTTAGGAATGGTGCCTATATTGCCTATCATTGGAATAATTCGGGTAATCATCCCCTCTACATCCGCTTTTGCCAGAACACTGACGGGATGTTGTTTTGAATTTATCGGTAATGAATTAATTGTTTTAGGGTCTTTGGCAATTATTTTCGCAACTTCATAAGGAACGCTGATTCCTATCTTTTTTGAATCATCAAAAATTAAAGTATATCCATTTTTAATAGTCTGTGGTATTATACTCTTATTACACCTGTGACATTTTATTGATTCTTCACCAATACCCTCTATATATGTTTCAGGATTTATTATGTTGCAATTCGGGCATATTGCATTAATTGTAGGATCGTTTATAAATCTCCCCTCATTTGCTACACCTAATCCGGATGAAGTAAAAAGGGATTTAATATTTAAATCAATTACCCTGATTGCTATAGAATCCCCAGGAACGGCACCTTCTACTGCAATAGGCTTTGTTACCTCATGACCACTCCTAATTGACGGGGTTATCATAGGACCCCAACATCCCGGTGGTACCTTGGAAGTTATAATTGAATTGTTTTTTACAGGCCCTAACATTTTAGCATTAGGATCAAGTATATCTACAAAATCATTTATATGATAGATTTCCATTATGATCATCCTTTTAATTTAATAATATTGGTTAATTACTAATTTTTTATCAATTAATACTTTGCTTTCAAAAAAAGCATTTAAAAATTCTATAAAATACTCCAATTGTTGTGAGTCTAATATGATTCACCTACTAATAAGTATTAGTAGGTGAATTATTCTTAGTTAATATAAGTCTTTTTTATCTTTTCAAGGAAATCCTTCAAGGACTTAAATATTAAACTAACATCTGATGGTGGACATGTAATAAAATCAGCACCTAAATTTACCCTTTCTGGTACATCATTCATAACAAATGATGGTATACCTATCTTTATATGCGGATAGTCCTTAGCTATATTAAAAATATGTTCTACAATTTCCATTACCTTAGGATGATTTGTTTGACCTGGAACACCATACTCTCGTGATAAATCGGAAGGTCCAATAAAAATAGCATCAAGACCTTCTACTTCCAAGATTTCTTTCAGGTTTTCTACAGCCTCTCTATCCTCTATCATCACCATTGCCATAATATCCTTATTGACTTTTTTCATATGTTCATTCATTGATATATAACCGAATTTTGCAGCTCTAGTTGAACCACTCATTCCTCTTTGACCATATGGTGGAAACTTTATTAATTTTACCAACTCACTCGTTTCACTAGAATTACGAATATGCGGTACTAATACCGCCTTAG
>DKGO01000043.1 GCA_002453315.1 Caryophanales bacterium UBA6768
TGATAGTTGTTTTGTTTGTTCTTATAGATAAAAATAGAATTTCTGACGAATGTATACAAGTCCCTTTTGGAAGAATTTTGTTACTTTATTAAACAATTCATTTCATCAATTAATTTTTCACATCACTTCCCTTAATTGAAGAAGCACTCTTCCCGAAACCCTTTAGATAATCAGGAAAACCATAATGTTATCCCCCCTTTCATTGAAAGAATATAGCATACTCCCTTCAAAAAAACTCCTTCCCACATCCCCGTGATGTATCTCACAGTATTTCTAATTGAAAATGATTATCATATATAGTAGAAGTAAAATAAAAATGGAGTGAATCTAATGATTAATGAAACAGATACATACATTGAGGTCGACGTCCGTGAAGACATCGAACAAAAAATAGAACCATTCGACAAAATTATGGGAGCAGTCCAGCTACTGAAAGAAGATCAATTTCTCATTTTACATGCCCCGTTCAATCCCGTACCATTACATAAAGTATTACAGCGGCGAGGTTTCAGTAGCGAACCATTAGAAGTCGAACCGAAACATTGGAAAGTCATTTACAAAAAAGAAACCAAGGATACAGCAGAATGAGAACGATTGACAACCGCGGACTTGAGCCACCACAGCCAATGATCCGCACACTGAAAACTTTAGAAAAAATGACCCAAGGTGAATCACTCGCCATCATCAATGACCGAAGACCAATGTTTTTATACGAGGAACTCAAGGTACTCGGATATACACACGAAACAGAAGCACTAGGAGATGGTAGCTTCAAAATTTGTATAACGAAAACAGGTGATTAACAATGATGCTAGGCCCACAAATGAAAACATCAACAAATGTCATATTACCAATTAGTTTCATCCTATTTGCACTACTATCCTTTGGGGCGGCCCAAATCACTTTATTATTCAACACAGACATCCTTATAAACGGCAGTTTCCGTGTCCCATCCCTTTGGATGGCCACCCACTTTTTATTACTAGGATTCGCTACCATGGTCGTCATGGGAGCCATGTATCAACTCGTACCTGTCGCACTACTAACACCGATATTTAGCGAAAAACTCGGTTTCATCCAAATGATCATCACCATTATAGGATGCACCATTTTCCCCATCTTACTTGGGACAAAACCTGGTATTGCCATGTACGGTGCCGTCATCGTCATCATCGGCATCGTCCTATTTTTAGCCCAGATGGTCCTAACCATCTCCAAACAGAAAAAATTTACGATGATGTCCATTTTCATCATGACAGCATTGCTCTGCCTCTTTTTAACCATTATTGCAGGCTTTTTTCTCGTTTGGAATATCACCGTCTCAGGCATCACAATGAGCCAAGCCATCTTTCATTCCCACCTGACATTCGGTATTATCGGCTGGTTCACACTACTCATTTTCGGATTTTCCTATAAACTCGTCCCAATGTTCAGCCTATCACATGGCTATTCGGAAAACGGAGCCAAACCAGCATTCATATCCTACATCATAGGACTTATGATCATGATCATTTCATTTTGGATCACGGAACCCCTCATCCAAATCATTGGCTGGCTTCTATTACTCAGCGGATTTACCTTTTTCGTCACTGACATTTGGGAAATTTTACAAAAAAGATTACGCCGGAAACTAGACAAAGCCTTTTCATTCTCAATCATGGCCATTTTTATCGGCCTAACCATTCACTTAATCGCATTTATTATCTCGATATTCCAAATTGACAACCCAACCATTTGGGCAACACTTATCCTAGTCTACATCATCGGCTGGATTCTCTTCAGCATCCTCGGATACTTGTACAAAATCGTCCCCGTCCTATGGTGGACCCACAAATATTCCGAACAAATGGGTAAAACCAAAGTCCCGACCCTAGCCGACATGATTAATGAGAAACTCAGCATCCTACTATACACCCTGTTCATTATCGGAATTATCGGTATCGCAATCGGCATCATAGCACAAATCAGCATCATCATCCTAATATTCCAAGCCCTATTCACCATTGCCACTATCGGCTATATCATTAGCATCGTACGTGTACTGTTCGTTTAGAACCCTTGGGAAAAATTTGCCGATGTTTTTCCCGTAAAATTTTTATACAGGGTCGACAGTTGATTGTTGGGGAATTGGAAGGCGCCCTTCGCCCAGCCAGGAACATCATAAATCCGATTGTACCCCCCCTGTCACCCAGCTAAAAACAGGTGGCGGAAATCAATAAATAAGAAAGGAAAAATAAGCCATGGATTTATTAAGTAAAGTCAGGGCCTCGTTATTTGAAGTCATCGACCCAGAACTAAGTGTAAACATTATGGACCTTGGGTTAATTTACGGGGTTTTTGTTGATGAAGCAACGAATGACGTGACAGTCCGTATGACATTAACAACCCCAGGTTGTCCGATGTCAGATAGCATTCAAAACGGGGTGAAATATCGCATCAAACAATTTCCCGAAGTAGCCGATGTTACTATTGACCTCGTCTTTGAACCACGTTGGACCCCAGCCAACATGACCCAACGATGTAAAGAATTTTTGTGGAGGAAATAAGCGTTTAAAGGGTTGAAGACCCGGATGGGGGTCCCATGTTAGGATTTTGATGATGATGGCGATGGAATTCCAACGTGAGAAGCCCCTTGCGTCGGAATTTGATGATGATGGTGATGGAATTCCAACGTGAGAAGCCCCTTGCTTCGGAATTTGATGATGATGGTGATGGAATTCCAACGTGAGAAGCCCCTTGCGTCGGAATTTGATGATGATGGTGATGGAATTCCAACGTGAGAAGCCCCTATACTCTAGGTGTTGAGGTAAAAGGTATGGTATTTTTTATCCATATATCATTTAAAAAAATTACTTCTCCCTGATAACCCTTCCTGAGATTATGATAGTTAGTCATGTCAGATGGTGATAATACTTTTCTTATTAACGATTTTCCCCATTCTTGAAAATAAGGACATCCATCAATCAAAGTGGTAAAATATGATAAACTACTCAAATTAGATTAGGCAATAAATCATACGATAATAAAAAATGACTCCAATGTACTAAGGGGGAAAAACATGTTCACATCTAAATGGGTTAAATATACGATAACTATTATTTTGTTTTTTCTCTTTATTAATGGTGTTCGAGTCTTTTGGATAAATCAATTACAACCTTCCATTGAAAATATTAACCAAACAACTCCAGGTGAGATAAATTTATCTGACATAGGGACAGAATTAATCCCACTCAAAGGGGATTGGTCGTTTTACCCCGGGCAGTTATTATCTGATAATCAAATTAAACAAAATTCCTTTTCCCATTTTAAAGAATCAAAGCAATACCCACAAGATTGGTTGAAACTTTCTGAATCTGATAAATATACATACGGAACATTTCATATGCGTATTCATTTAAATGATGAGTTAATGAATGAAAGCCTAAGTATAACCGTACCTAACACACGGTTAGCAACTAAATTGTTCGTTAATGAAGAGGAAATTGGTTCATCAGGAACCCCTGCAGAACAACAAAAGGAATTTGTTGCAAGTCTGTCACCGTATACAGCTGAATTTATTCCAAAAGACAATTCAATTGATGTGATATTACATGTTGCTAATAACGGTCTAACACCCAATGTGCCCGAGGAGCAAATTTTATTTGGAAAAACAGATGCCATCAATCAACATATTTCTATTGCTAAATTAAGTAAAATAAGTTTTGGTATTATTGTATTATTATTATCTATCATTTCAATTTATTTATATTTTAGATTAAAAAAACAAGAATCATTACTTTACTTCTCGTTAATGATGGCCATGTTAATGATGATGGTTTTATTCGATTATGATCAAATTCTATTACTAGATTTACCTATTGATTACAATTTAAAATCAAAGATGATTCGACTTGTTTACGCACTCATATCACTATTTTCATTCTTATTTCTTAATCACTTTTTACGAAATAAAAAAACTACTAATTTATATCGTTTTTATCCATATTTAAATGCTATTTATATTATATTTATTATCATTTCACCGATACAACTAATATTTCACCTTTCCAAATTACTAGCTATTATCATTTTAATTCCAGGGATTTTCTTCGTTCATCGAATGATTTTAGAAAAGAATGTAATTGAGAATGCTTTACTACTACTTTTAATGGTGATTGCACTTTTAAACAATATTATTTGGGCCATTATCAAAAGTAATGTCGAAGGCATTCATTTCAACTTTTATCCAATTGACTTGTTGTTAGCTATTTTATTATTTATCTTTTATTGGTTAGAAATTCATTTAAAACGGACGAAGGAAAATGAACAATTAAAAGATGAACTCATTGAAAAAGATAAAAGTAAAGATGAATTTCTCGCTGTCACATCGCATGAATTAAGAAATCCACTCCATAGTATGATTAACATTGCGCAATATGTGAAGGACAACCCAAATAACGAAATCCAATCGAAAGATAAGGATGATCTACATTTACTATTATCAGTTGGAAAGCGAATGTCAGTACTCATTAATGATTTACTTGACTTAACTTTATTAAATGAAAATAGATTAAGACTGGAAAAGAAATCAATTAATTTACATGATATCGTTAATGTGACAATTGATATGTTAAGTTATTTGCTAGAATCAAAGCCCGTCATAATAATTAATGGAGTAAATAAAGAATTCCAACAGGTTTATGCTGATGAAAATCGTCTCATTCAAATTTTGTTAAATCTTCTTCATAATGCGATAAAATTCACGGAAGAAGGAGAAATTATCGTTACAGCAACAACTGAAGAGGCCCATGAAATGGCATTTATTCATATTAAGGATGATGGAAAAGGGATGGATCCACAATTTGCTGAAGAAATCTTTCAATCATATACAAAAAGTGAAACACATGATGGCATTGGCCTCGGTCTAAAGGTAACAAAGGAATTGGTAGAAAATCATGGAGGAGAAATTTCCGTCCGCTTTAATTTACAACAAGGATCGACATTTACATTTTCATTGCCATTATCTAAGCAAAAGGAACATTCTATCGTAAACAATACGGAAGACGATCTGTCCGTCAAAGAAAATGTAAGAGAGGAAATAGATTTATCGGTAGAAACAAATCAAACGAGTGATACTGACAAACCGAAAATACTTATTGTAGACGATGACTACGTCAATTTAAAAGTCGTCTCAACGATTTTATCAACCGAAAATTATGAATTATACTTGGCTACAAACGGAAAAGAAGCATTACAAAAAATGGAACAAATGACATTTGATCTCGTCATCACGGATATTATGATGCCTGTTATGTCGGGATTTGAATTAACAAAAACAATCCGTCAACAATATGATTTGTCTGAATTACCAATTATTATGTTAACAGCCCGTGGTAGATTAGAAGATATGAATGTCGGTTTCCAGTCAGGGGCGAATGATTTTGTTGTGAAACCTGTTGACTCTTTTGAATTAAAAGCACGGGTTCGCGTATTAACCGACCTGCAAACAGCAGTAAAAAAACAGCTTACTCTCGAAGCTGCTTGGTTACGGGCACAAATAAATCCACACTTTTTATTAAACACAATGACATCAATTATGATGTTAGCAAGAAAAGATACGGCAAAAATGAACTATTTATTAAATAAATTTATTCATTATTTAAAAACGAGTTTCGATTTTCATAATAAAAAGGATCTTGTTCTCTTAAAAGATGAATTAGAATTGATAGATTCTTATTTGACGATTGAACAGGAACGATTTGGCGACCGTATAGAAATAAACTGGGAAATAGATGAATCATTAGATATTTTAATCCCACCACTTGCCATTCAAACCATTGTAGAAAACGCTATTAATCATGGTATTTTGCCAAAATACGAAGGTGGCACAATCACATTGCGGTCAGATGAAAGTGATCATGAAGTGAAAATTATGGTTAAAGATAATGGTGTAGGGATGTCAAAGGAAATGGTAGAAAAACTGCAACAACAACAATTTTCAGAAAATAGCGGTATAGGAATTGTAAACACGGATAAACGACTGCAAAAATGGTTAGGGA
>DKGO01000199.1 GCA_002453315.1 Caryophanales bacterium UBA6768
CAAAATCAACAATACCAGTTCCCTCCTCATGGGTAGTTCTCGCACCACTTCTACCGACTGTATGTCCATTGGCTAATAATTTAATCCCAAACAGCGATCCACTTACATTAACATTTGAATTTTCAATCCCTTTAATACTCCCTTTCACAAGTGTCATCGTTGGTGAGGCTGTTACTGTTTCAATCGTTAATGTACCGATACCTAGCGGAATCGACTCATTGATTGGGACATCCAAACTTGCTTGCATCGCTTTATTCGGGTCATGTGGAAAGGTCAATTCTTTAAAATCATCCGTTTCAAAATTCCATATAACCAGTTTTAGTTTTTTTGCCATTGGATGTACAGCACTATAATGATAAATCCCTCTTTGTTCTGTCCCTAAATCATTGATTCTTGATATTCCGGAACTAGCTGTTGCTCTCGTGTTAAAACCCGAAATGGCTCCCAAATTATATTTGCTAGTATCAAATTGATCTAAACCATCTGGAGCCGAAAAGGTATAAAATAACACAAGTTGATTAGGGTCTGTCATAATTCCATTAACAGTGAAAAATAAACCTTTTTCTAATTCGATTGTTTCTTCTATTACTTGCCCTTTTTCTTCATCATTTAATATCCCAACTGTGCCGTAAATATGATCAAATCCAAGTATCTTTTTACCGTAATAGGCAAGACTTTGATGATTATATGCTATGAGTGAGATTAAAATTACTGCAACGAAAACGCTAATATATTGGGCAATTTGTTTAAAACGGTTTTTTCTTGTCGGGGTTTTTTCCAGTTTGACTTCCATCTGTTCCACTAAATCATCGGGCACGTAAACCTGTTGTAATTGATGTTTAATATGATTGATTCTTTTATCTATTTCACTCATTTTCTATTCTCCTTTCACTGTCTCGCAATTTTTTAAGCGCATAAAACACCCTCGATTTAGCTGTCCCGACAGAAACCTCCATTATTTCCGCTACCATTTCATACGTATAATCGTGAACATATTTTAAAATAATTGCTTCTTTATGCACATCATTTAAATCTGTTAGCAATGATTCCATTTCCATTTTTAACGTTTCGTCAATTTCATCACTATGTTTCATGGCTTCATTCGCAGCATTTTCAATTGGAATCACCTTATTCCGATCCCTTAATAAATCTTTACAATGATTCACCAAAATCGTCTTACTCCATGAATAAAAAGATGATGAGTTTTTTAAATAGCTAATTTTATTGTATAAAGTGACAACCATTTCTGACATAGCATCTTTTGCATCATGTTCATTCAATACATAGGAATAGGCTAGCCGATAATAATCAGATTGTTGTTCAGTAATCAATTTCAACAATGCCTTTTTATTCCCTTTTTGTGCTTTTTTTACTAATCGAGTCACCTTCATCTTCTCACCTCTCTACAAATAAGACTGCTCAATTCTTAAAAAGGTTCAAACTTTTGTAAAAATATTAATTTAAAAATAAAACGAGCCACTTTACATCTCATTATATCTTATCAAATCGATGTAAGTGACTCGAATATACAATTTTATCGTTATCATTTTCCATAAATAAAATTATGTAACGACCTTTTCCCTCTCCCTAATATTTGAAAAATTGTTACTTTAATTGAAAATCAAGCGAAACGTGATCTTGAATTGGTATCCAGGCACCAATGCTTTGCTTTGTCACATTTTTAATTTCAAGTTCTTTTTTAGACCCTTTTAGTTGAATATAGACCTCCCCAAAGACAATTTTACCCTTTTCATTTATTGCCGGCATGTAGGCATTTAAGTGTCCAATCTTCTTCACTGGAACATGATAATAGTTGTCTAACTTTGTGTTTTCCCCAACAACCGCCGTAAATGAAAGTGGTAATTTTGTTTTTTCCTTTGAATGATGCAGGATTAACTTTTTAATTGTTTCGGGTTGTGAAATTTTATTCGTTAACGCCCCACGAACTGATGCCTTTTTCTGTTGAATATAGCGAGCCTCTTGGACCTCTTTACCACCAAAATTATTAATTTCACTTTTGTTTATATGTTGGTAATCCCAATTGACCGTTGTACTTTCGGAACGATAATGGAGTGGCCATCTACCCAGATAAATATTAGCACGATACCCGATAGCAAACGGGGTTGGCTTAATTGTTGTATCATTCATTAATTGAATTAATTCTGGATTTTCAATTGCCATTTCGATACTATTTAACAAATCCTTCGTTTCATCATTTGGTTCAATGATTTCCAAATCTTCTGTTGTATTAGGGAAAGTATTAGATTTCGAAATTGACATCACATTTTTGGGTAAAGAAAAAGCCTCCTTTTTATTTTTTTCCGCTGCATCTATGTGACCTTCAGAAAACGATATCGTTGTTAAATAAAGCAGGCCTATAAAAATTATCAATTTCATTACACGTTGCATCTTTTTTCCGCCCCTTTAACTAATATTAGCGACACTTTTCTATTCTATTTTTTACTGAAATGTTTTATTTATGTATATTTTTAAATAATTAACTTAAATTTTTATATACACTTACTAAAAATCTCGCCTTTGCTCATTTGAAAAACACATTATTAGCATTTTCATCGGAGCAAATTGCCTTTGCTCATTTGAAAAACACATTATCAGCATTTTCATCGGAGCAAGTTCCCTTTGCTCATTTGAAAAACGCATTATCAGCATTTTCATCGGAGCAAGTTGCCTTTGCTCATTTGAAAAACGTATTATTAGCATTTTCATCGGAGCAAGCAAGTTGCCTTTGCTCATTTGAAAAACGCATTATCAGCATTTTCATCGGAGCAAGTTGCCTTTGCTCATTTGAAAAACGCATTATCAGCATTTTCATCGGAGCAAATTGCCTTTGCTCATTTGAAAAACACATTATCCGTATTTTCATCGGAAGAGAAGGTGTATTGCACAAGCAAGAGATATAATGTCTGGAAAAAACTTTACTACCAACGTACGGTTGTTGAAAGATTGATTGTCGCCTATTTGAATGATAATATTCGCTACCGACTGGAAAACGTACCAATTTATAAATACTGTTAAGGTTTTTTAAAAAGCCATTTGAAATTGATTCAACTAAAATAAAAAAGTACTTGCATGTCGGTATTTTTCCAAACATAACAAGTACTAGATTAAATTCTAACGTAAAAAACAGCTTCAAATCCCACCCATATCAATTAATTCGAATCTTTCACAAACCAACAACAGATCTTCCGAAAATTCAATTCCTATCGTTGCCAATTCCTTTTTAAAAAATTGCTCATGTACCTCCCACCAATATCGATAAGTTCTATCGCCTTCTCCTTCCGAAATGGCAAAGTCCTCACTTACTTCATTCATTGGTGTGATTGTCACCTCCGTTGTCTTTGTCAATGCAACAGGTCGTTCATCACCGTTTAAAATGATATTATATTCCCCTACTTTCGGAATTGGCTCATCTTCAACTTTATAAAATACAAGTGCTGAACAAGTGGCCGTTTTAATCCCGTTCACTACGAGATTTGCTAATTTATCTGTATGAACACCGAACTGCTAGGCATTAACAGAGTCAGGTGGTTTCTCATCTTGCCAATATTGTTGCCAATATGCTTGTGTGGCCTGATTCATCTTTTCCCCATCCTCCCGTTAACACTTAATAAATTCTTCGGGAGCCTACTTCCCATGTAGTGACCGTACTGCTGCAACTAATCGATCAATTTCTTCTACTGTATTGTAAGGTGCTATTCCCGCACGAATTAATTCCCCATTTGGTACCTTTAAAGCATGTAATAAATTTTTTGCATAAAAGTTGCCAAACTCCACATGGATAGCAAAGTCTTGCGCTAAATAGTGACTAGCTAAATTAGCTTCCATCGACGTTAGACGAAATGCTACTGTTGGCGTTTTTAACACATCTTCCCCTGCTTCGTATAAAACGACATGATCGATTTCTGCTAATCCTTTTCGTAGTCGATCTGCCAAATAAGCCTCATATAAACTCAACTTTTGATAAGCTGTCGTTAAAGTTTGACGTAAATCGCTACCTTCCCCTAGTTGGCCAATAAATTTTATCGCTTCAGTTACTCCTATTAATCCTTCAAAATTCAATGTTCCTGTTTCCAATCTTTGTGGCCCTTGACTTGGTGCTGGTTCCACTTTAAATGGTATTAACGAATCCAACAGTGAAGTCTGAATAGCGGCAAAGCCAATATGAGGACCGAAAAATTTATATGCCGATCCTAAAATAATATCAGCACCTAATTGATTAAAATCGATTAAGAAATGTGGAATAGCATGCACAGCATCAACAACCGTTATAGCACCAACTTCTTTAGCCCGTTGTAAAATCGGCCTGATATCATTAACAGTGCCTATCGCATTAGAAGCAAGACCTACAGCAACTAATTTGGTAGATTGATTGATTATCCTATCAAGATTTTCATCATTCAAAGTCTTTGTAGATGTGTCTACAGGAATGATTTGCACTTGAGCCCCTTTTGCCTCGGCTGCTAACCGCCATGGGTCGACATTTGCATGATGATCCATTTCAGTAATGACAACTGAATCATTGTCATTCCAAAATCTACTCAAGGTATGTGACAAGGAAAAAGCTAATGACGTCATATTCGCTCCAAAGACAATATTTTCTTTCTCTGATCCCATTAAATTAGCGACATGCTCCCTGGCGTGATTAACGATGATAGCTGTTTCCCTAGATGTTGGCGAGACACCACCTAAATTGGCCACACCATTTTTCATATAGGTTGCCATAGCATCGACAACGGATTTTGCCACTTGCGTACCACCCGGAGCATCAAAATAACTAACAAATTGATCATTTTCAATTCGTTGTGTAGCTGGAAATTCATCTCGTATCATGTCAATAGGAAAATTAATCGGCATTCCTAAGCCCCCCGTATATCATTTACTTTATTTCATCTTGATTAATTGATTATGTCTATTTATCATGTCAATTAATCATTTAAGATGACAAGTTTTTCTTCGATATCGATAGAATCTTCAACAGACTGAATCATGCTACAATGATTTCTGGCAACCTCTAAATTTCTTTGTAGCTTTTGTTCATTTAAATTTTCACCTTTCACTTCAAACGTTAACACCATTTTTTCCACTCGATTTGCTTTACTCTCATTCCGGCTTATTTCTACTGATATTTTAAATGCTTCAACAGGTAATCTTTGCTTCTCAAAAATGGTCCTAAATACAGCACCACTACAACTAGCGATGGACGAGACAAGTAATTCAACTGGTCGATATCCTATCGCCTCGTCCCTTGAAATCGTCAAAGTACCATGCCCTAAATTGGCTTCTACTCTATCTTTTTTAAATATATATTCCAACCATATCAACTCCCTGTCACTATCATGCAATATTATTGGTTATTACGTCAACGTTTGCGCTTATACTATTTAGTGCCATTTTAAGAAACATTAAAAAAATACTTTAAAAATAATGATTTAATCATCACTTCCAAAGTACCTTTCATAAAATCTTGAATCACTGACGTTGGCGATCATGTACATAGGCATTGACCACCCCACCTGTCGTAATAATGACACCAGATAAATAAAACCAAATCATTAAAACAATGACAGCACCTAAACTACCATATGCAGCCGAATAGTTACCAAGCGTGTTCACATAATATGAAAAGGCTAATGATGTTAATTGCCATCCTATCGTTGCAAACGTGGCTCCCCAGACAGTGTGGCGCCATTTAATTTTAATATTCGGACCTAGTCTATATAACATTAAAAATACGATAAAAAATGTAACAGAAGTAGCGATCCATCTTAACAAATTCCATGACTGAATAAAAGTTTCCGATAATCCGATCAAATTAAATAATTGTTGACCTATTAATTCACCAAATACTTGTAATAACAGTGCCATACCAATGACAAAAACCATTAAAATCATCAGTCCGATTGAAATGATTCTTGAAAAGATAAACGAACGGTCGTTTTCCACATTAAATGCCTGATTAAATGACTTTTTTACTGCATTAAACCCATTGGAGGCAGACCATAACGTTCCAATAATACCTATAGATAGCAGACTACCACTTCTACTGTTAATAATGGTCGTTAAATTACTTTCAATCAATTGTTTTACTTGTTCTGGTAAATAAATATCTAACGTCTCCATGACGGCATTTTCATCAATTGGAAAATAGCCTAGTAACGTAATTAAGAATAACAGGAAAGGAAATAAAGATAGTAAAAAAAAGTACGCTAATTGTGCAGATAAACCTGATACATCTGCATCTCCTAACCGCCGAACCATTTCTTTACTAAATTCAATCAATTTAGCCATCATTCACTTCCTTTCAACGGAAATGCTACTTTTTCGAAAATTTATTGATGGTTTTATCCACTTGTTCTAAGGCGTTAAAGGCACTTTCTCTATTTTGGGATACTTTCTCATCAATTAATTCAGCTGTTTCTTTTAGATTCCCAATAAACTCAGCAGGGTTATTAGCGAAATAAACCACTTTCTCCCCTGTATTACTTGCTAATGCTTTTGCATATTCACGTGCATCTTTATTTGATAAACTAATTAATCCTCCCAAAATTGCACCCGAAATAACAGCTGTCCAAAAATTTCTACCACCCATTTTCACCGTCTCCTTTCATGATAAATGTTCTTTTATAATCTCTTGTAACAATTGGTCACTAGCATCATTGATTAATTCATACGTATAATCGAAATCACCAGTGTAATATGGATCAGGAACATCCGTAACATTCGAATTTTTTTGATAAGATAATAATTTTTTAACCACTATTTTATTAGATATCGAAAAGGTCTTTCTTACATCATTTAAATTTGATTCATCCATCACAATGATATAATTAAATTCATCAAAATCAGTCTGTTTCAGTTGTCTAGCAACTTGACCTGCATAACTGATAGCCAAATCATCAAGTTTAGCCCTTGTGCCATCATGTGGCTGCTTCCCTTCATGCCATGATGCTGTACCTGCGGAATCCACCATTATTTTGTCGGCTAGCCCTACTTCGTTTACTTTATGACGAAACACTGCCTCAGCCATCGGAGAACGACAAATATTTCCTAAGCAAACAAACAACACTTTCACCATTAATTCACATACCCCTCTTCGGTTTTAATTGACTGCTACTGGTTGAATACATCCTTCATCATTATTTTTCACATAATTTACGTATGTACTCACCGGATATGCTTTCATCGATTCAGCTGACAAAGATTGTATATATGAATGGACATCCTTCCGATTGTCAAAATCTTTTTCTAACCAAGTACTTTCTTCAGACTTCGGTAAAATAATTGGCATCCGATGGTGGATTCCACTCATAAATTCGTTAGCATCTTTCGTTAACATCGTACAAGTAAATAATGGTTCATTTCCCTTATCCCATTTATCCCAAAGTCCAGCAAAGGCAAATAATTCACGGTCTGCTAACTGAATTCGTTGGGGGACTTTTCCATCAGAAGTTTTTTGCCATTCATAAAAACTATCAGCAATAATTAAACATCGCTTCCTTAATAATAAGTGTTTGAAACTTGGTTTTTCATGGATTGTTTCACTACGAGCATTAATCATTTTATTGCCAATCTTAGCATCTTTTGACCAAAAGGGGACAAGCCCCCATTTAATATATCCTGCTCTCCTCTTTTCACCATCATAAATTATCGCTAGAACTTGTTGTCCTGGAGCTATATTATAGCTTGGATAATAATTGTCTATAACCTGTTCTAATTGAAAGCGACTTTTTATTTTCAATTCATCAGCAAGTAACGTATATCGTCCACACATTCCAATTGCCTCCTTAAAAATAATGTTGACAGTTTAACATCTCAAATAGAGGACTCATGAACAACCCGGGTATTTCCAAGCATATCATGAAGTCCTTGTTTTTCATTCGTAAATCCGATGATGACATAAAGTACTTTCAAAATGAGAAAAGCATTATAAATAAAACGACCAATTACTTCCCGAAATACTACATCAAACCATGTCATGGAATTTCCATGATTTCCGTGGTGAACCACTTTTAAACCAAAAATCATTTTCCCGATCGTCTGACCGAAAAATTTTGTCATGAATAAAAAATAAGCATAATAAATTACAGCTGCTACAATACCATTCCACGTCCACACCCATAAATCAATAGGCATTCCGTTATTAATAAACTTAAATGGACTTAATAAAAAGCTATTCACACCAAACAGCACAATAATATCGAACAAATAAGCCCAGAATCGCATCCAAAAACCAGCATATCGATATTGGTTGAATTGATCCTCTTTGGTACGATTTTCGCCATTAGGAGGTATCACCATCTCATTTTCCTGTTCTGTCACTATATCCAATGGATTCCCTCCTCAATTAATATATGTACATAGCTCTTGGTTTATCAGATTGGTTCATTAATTGAATCACTTGATCTAACTCTGTTTGTTTTCCTGAAAAAAACTGTTGAACATTTAAGCCAAACACGCTTAATTTTTGGCCGAAAAATGAATCGTATTGAATTATTTGTGGGTCATCAAGTTTATAATCAGTTTCCATTGCTTCTATTGCATCTTTTAGGGAACCAACCTCATCAATAAGGCCATTTTCTTGCGCTTGTTTTCCCGTATAGACACGTCCATCCGCTAATTCACGAACAGTACTTTCATTCATCCCACGACCATCAACAATTACTTGCACAAATTCATCGTACATCTCATCTATCATCGATTGTAAAATAGCCTCTTCCTCGCTAGTCATTTCACGGGATGGGGATAAAATATCTTTATGTTTCCCACTTTTAATAGTATTAAAATGGATGCCATAATTTTCAGCTAATTCCGCAAAATTAATACTTTCCATAATGACACCGATGGAACCAGTTAAAGTTGCCGCTTCAGCAAAAATTTTATTAGCGGGGGCGGCAATATAATATCCCCCTGATGCTGCCGTATTCCCCATTGAAACATAAAATGGTTTATCATACTCTTCTTGAAATTCTACCAATGCCTCATGGATTTGAGCCGTTTCAACGACGGCCCCACCCGGTGAATCAACCCGGATAATCAGTCCAGATACTGTTGGATCTTCAGCTGCCTTTTCTATCATTTTTAAAAATAAAGGATGGTCATACCCCAGTCCCCACATATTTTCAGTTCCTTGAATAACACCTTCCAATTTAATAACAGCAATTCTTTCCATAAAATCGCCATCACTAACAACATGTTCTTCAATATTCGTTGTATCAAATGCATCAGCAAAATTTTCAAAAAAACCAGATGCGACGTTCATGGCAAATCTAAATCCAATCGAAATAAAAATTAAACATGCAACTAATATTAATGCAAGCCAACGTTTTGTATTCATAAAGGTATCATCATTTCCTTCCAACCAATTATAGTATACTAAAATCGTACAACAATTAAGCATGAAATACCAATGATTTATGCTAGCAATTATATTCATAAAATTTGATTTTAGTATTATTTTATTCATATATATGATAACTTTCAAAATCAGTTTTAAACAACTTCAATCAAGCAAAATTTTACTTTAACTATCAATTCAGTAGTAAACAATAAATATTTTTAATTGTATCTATCGAACCTAGCTATTAATCAATGCACCCCATCATTCAATGCCGTTGGGAACTGTTAGCGCTCCTCAGTGACCTATCCTCTTATTATTCAATGCTGTTGGGAACTGTTAGCACTCTTCAGTGACCAATCCTCTTATCATTCATTGCTGTTGGGAACTGTTAGCTCTCTTCAGTGACCTATCCGCTTATCATTCATTGCTGTTGGGAACTGTTAGCTCTCTTCAGTGACCTATCCGCTTATCATTCATTGCTGTTAGGAACTGTTAGCACTCTTCAGTGACCTATCCGCTTATCATTCAATGCCGTTGGGAACTGTTAGCACTCTTTAGTGACCAATCAACTTATCATTCAATGCCGTTGGGAACTGTTAGCACTTCTCTAGTTAAATTAATCAAACTTTAATACTGTACGAGAAATTACATAAACAAGCAGTAGGATAAATAAAAAAATCACCCAGATCAACTTTTCATGTCAACTAGGGTGATATTATCAATTTAAATTATTTTGTTTAGAATAAATGCTTTCATTATTTTCCAATAAATTGTTGTGTCCAAATATTACCGTTTTCTACAAAACCAACACCGATATGTGTGAAGCTACCATTTAAAATATTCGCACGATGTCCTTCACTGTTCATCCACGCATTGACTACTTCTTCAGGTGAACGTTGCCCTTTTGCAATATTTTCACCAGCTGTTCGGTATTTTACTTGATAAGCATCCATCATATCAAATGGTGAACCATAAACAGGGCTATTATGGGCGAAATATTGATAGTTTAACATATCACGAGATTTTTCCTTAGCGACTCTACCTAACTCATAATCAGCCTGTAATGGTTTTAAGCCATAGGCTGCTCTTTCCTTATTTGTTAAATCAATAACACGTTTTTCAAATTCACTCACGTTTCCTAAATCATTTGCTTCTTTACTCGTTTGATTTTCAGCTGGTTTATTCTGTTGGTTGTTTTGTTGATTTGTATTTCCATTAGCTTGATTGTTCTCTTCCTTATTATTTTTATTAGATTGATTATTTTCCCCTTTGTTTACATCTGTTTTATTTCCAAAATAATTCGAACGATAGTTGTATCTCCAATGATGAAACCTTTTCGATTTATGACGTTCCATATATCGATGGTGATATCCATCGTGTCGTTTATAATCTTGTTTTGCTTGACGATCAACTTTTGTTGCATCATTTCCACTTGTTACACTTGCCGAAGAATTGATCGTATGTAAATAGCCTCCTCCTATCATAATGATAACAACAAAAACGGCTACTAATCTATTAAACTTACCCATTAAATACACTCCTTGTTTTTTTTGATAAATACATCATATCAGCTATTTTTTGTAACAATTAAACCAGACTTTCCCAATAGATGAATTTTTATAATATTTATGTAAAAGTTGTTGATATATAACGAGATTTTGTAAGGGAATTTCATGTAATACAAGTTTCAGTTACCATTGTTACCATATTTTACGTGAAAAAGGCTATTGACAACTTTTCAAACATGGGCTTATATTACAAAAGTTTCAATACCGTAACATATGTATTACAGAATCTATACGCGACAAAGCCCATGCCCTCGGGCGTGGGATGATAATGTGGTAGATATACAGTCAGACCCCTTCTATTAGATAAGAAAATTTGAGAATCCGAACGCATCTTGGGAGAAAATAATTTTAAAAGTTATTTACATTTTTCTATTTATCTATATAATAGGGTTAGATAGGTTGAACCTATCCTTACAAAATAACTGCCTAATTTGTTTCCAATTTTATGCCAAAATTGGCCCAACAAGTAAAAGCCAGTTTAAATTAGCTTATGAGCGAAAAATCTTTTTTCGTAGAACATTAAGTTAATTTGAATTGGCTTTTTTTTAATAATTTGTCTCTGTTCAATTTTGTTGTTGATAAAAGCATTTGTATTCACGGCCTTGAATTCAGGTATCAGGTCATTCCTACAGAATTCCCGTATTTTATATTTCCAATTTTCAAAATATAAATAGTGATACTATTTAAAAGGAAGGAGTTGAAAAAATGAAAGGAGCCCTTGATGGAATCAAAATTTTAGACTTATCAAGAGTGTTAGCTGGACCGTATTGTACAATGATATTAGGTGATTTAGGTGCTCAAGTGATTAAAGTAGAGTCTCCAACAAATGGTGACGAAACAAGAAAATGGGGACCACCATTTAAATATGACGTTAGTGCCTATTATTTAAGTGCCAATCGTAACAAGAAAAGTATCACAGTTGATTTAAAAACAACGGAAGGCATTAATACCATTAAGCAATTAGTGAAACAATCAGATGTCGTCATTAACAATTTTAAAACGGGAACAATGGAAAAATTCGGCCTCGGATATGACGAATTGGCGGAAATAAATAAAAAGATTGTTTACTGTTCTATTACTGGATTCGGTGAAACCGGCCCATATAAAGCTTTAGCCGGATACGATTTTATTATTCAAGCGATGAGTGGATTAATGAGCATTACTGGAACAGATCAATCTGGTCCACAAAAACTCGGGATTGCCATCGTTGATGTGCTGACGGGATTATATGCAACAATAGGAATCCAAGCAGCCCTCATCGAACGAGAAACGTCACAAAAAGGGCAAAAAATCGATTTATCGTTATATGATTCGGCTGTAAGTTCCCTTATTAATATTGGCAGTAACTACTTAATGAGTGGCAATATTCCCCAACAATTAGGGAATACCCATGCCAACATTGTCCCCTATCAAACTTTTATTACAAAGGATGGGGAAATGGTCATTGCTGTTGGTAATGACAATCAGTTTAAAAACTTATGTCAGCTCATCAAACGTGATGATTTATACGAAGATACCCGATTTGGGACAAATCCTGAAAGGGTAAAACACCGAAATGAATTAATTCCGCAATTGCAAACTGAATTTTTAAAAGAAGATACTTCCTATTGGAAAAAACAATGTGACAGTAGGCACATTCCTTGTGGACCAATTAATAATATCGCCGAAGTAACTGAAGACCCACAGTTAAACCATCGCGAAATGTTTATAAAAGCAGAGCATCCTACTGCTGGAACAATTAACATGATAGGCAGTCCTTTAAAATTATCAAGGACCCCCGTATCTTATCGTCATTATCCACCAAATCACGGGGAACATAATGAAGAAGTTTTAAAAACAATGATTAAAAATGCACCATGAAAGTCGCTGTGTTAAAAAAATTTTAGGAGATGATTTCAATGGATTTTAATTTATCAGAGGAACAATCAATGTTACGTCAATCAGTTAGAGGTTTTGTCGACAAAGAAATTATGCCACATATTGCCGAATGGGACCGTGAAGGAAAGTTTAACCCTGCCATTATGAAACAGTTAGCAGACCTTGGTCTGATGGGGGTTTGCATTCCCGAAGAATATGGCGGAAGTGGCATGGATTATAACTCTTTAGCCATCGTCTGTGAGGAACTGGAACGAGGGGATACTACTTTTCGTACGGCTGTCTCTGTCCATACGGGACTAAATAGTATGTCAATCTTACAATGGGGGACAGAGGAACAAAAACAAAAATATTTAGTCCCACAAGCAAAAGGAGAAAAGGTCGCTGCCTTTGGATTAACTGAACCGGGTGCAGGGTCTGACGTTGCTGCTATGCAAACGACAGCGGTTAAGGATGGTGATCACTACATTTTAAATGGTCAAAAAACCTGGATTTCTTTATGTGATATGGCGGACAATTTTTTAGTATTTGCCTATACAGACAAATCGAAAAAACATCATGGGATTTCCGCATTTATCGTTGATAGAGAATGGGAAGGTTTTTCTTCTAAAGCAATTAAAGGGAAATTAGGTATCCGTGCCGGGAATACTGGTGAACTATTTTTTGACAATGTAAGAGTACCGAAAGAAAATTTACTCGGCAAAGAAGGCGAAGGATTTAAAATTGCCATGGCTTCATTAGATAATGGCAGATTTACTGTTGCTGCTGGTGCTGTTGGACAAATTATGGCATGTATTGAAGCGAGTGTTGATTATTGTCATGAGCGTGAAACATTTGGCAAACCAATTGGCCAACATCAACTCGTTCAACAAATGATTGCTAACATGGAAGCGGGTCTGCAAATGAGTCGTTTACTCGTTTATCGTGCTGGTGAACTTAAAAATGCTGGAAAACGAAATACACGGGAAACTTCCTTAGCTAAATGGCAAGCAAGCGATTTTGCGAATAAAGCAGCAGATGATGCTGTTCAAATTCATGGTGCATATGGATTTTCAAATGAATATCCTGTCGAAAGATATTTACGAAATTCAAAAGCACCAGTTATTTATGAAGGAACAAGGGAAATTCATACTGTCATGCAAGCCGAATATGTCCTAGGCTACCGTGAGGATAAACCGTTAAATAAAATGTTACCAGCCTGGGATAATAGTTAAGTTAAAATTTTATCTTAACCGAATCAGTATCATCGCAATTTTCGACTACCCTGTTTTCCCGTAGGAGTTTCTGTGAAGCCAGTATTCACAGAAACTTTACTCTTTTTGTGATTAAGTACCTTGAGTTGGGGGTGCAACGGTGATTAGCTTGAATTCTCCTTCGCCGTCGACGCAAGAACGTCCTTAACACGGGTGATCTGCGCAAAATCTACCCCATCATCGCAAGGTGCCCACGGGTTGGAATTTCAACACCATCGTCATCAAAACCCGACGCAAGCGACTTCTCGCGTTGGAATTTCAACACTTCCATCATCAAAACCCGACGCAAGCGACTTCTCGCGTTGGAATTTCAACTCCATCTTCATCAAAATCCAACGCAAGCGACTTCTCGCGTTGGAATTTAATCGCATCTTCAGAAAAACCCGACGCAAGGACTTCTCGCGTTGGAATTTCAACACCATCTTCAGTAAAACCCGACACAAGCGACTTCTTGCGTTGGAATTTCAACACCATCCTCATCAAAACCCGACGCAAGGGACTTCTCGCGTTGGAATTTCAACACCATCTTCAGCAAAACCCGACGCAAGGACTTCTCGCGTTGGAATTTCAACACCATCCCCATTAAAACCCGACGCAAGAACTTCTCGCGTTGGAATTCCAACACTTCCATCATCAAAACCCGACGCAAGAAGCTCCTTGACACGGCAATCAGCCCAAAATCCACCTCGGCGTCAACACAAGAAACACTTTGCCTAGAATCTAAAGACTTTGTCCTAACCCAAATAAAGCAAAATCAGCTCTGTTGCCTATCTTATTAGGGTCCAGAGCTGATTTTATTTATTTCCTTTTTCCTTTGTATATTGATATTGTTTATATAAATCTTTCAAAGCAGATTCAATAGCACTTCCAGCCTTTCCTAAATAATGACCTCGAACCTTTTCCAAAGGAAATTCAATGCCTTCTTCCAAACTATGTCCACGCAACAATTGTTCCACGAAATACCTTGCATGTTCTGTTGCCAACGTACAGCTCGCCGATACAATCACCCCATATTTTTTATCAAGTTCCGCCGTAATCGTCAGTGTATCATACATATTTTTAGCAGCCATTCCGGACGGAAGCCTAGAGTGACCAGCAATAAAAATCGTGTTCATTCTATCAACTCCTTACAATTTAATGTAAATTTTTAAGGATCACTTGGTAACTTAACCTTATGAAAGTGACATTTCTATAATTTTATCATTCTATGTAACCCAACTGTTGTGAAATCAACCTTGCTGTCTCTAATCCTTTTAATTTAATATTTTCTAATGCTTTTCCTTGAAAACGATTTGTCAATCCACTAATTGCTAAAGCAGCAATGACTTGTTTTTTAAAATCAAATATAGGAAAAGAGACACCGGTTGTGTCATCATCCTGTTCACTTACACTAAATGCAAATTGATTTTCACGAATTGCTATTAGCTCTTTCCTTAAACTTTCTTTGCCAATTGGTTGTTTATCGGGAATTGTATACATGTTTGAGTGTGATAGTATTTCATTTTGTTTTTCTTCCGGCAAAAACGCTAACAATAGCTTGGGACCAGAGCCGACATATAAAGGCATTTTCCTACCTATTTGCGTATTTAGACTTAACGCCCTTCGACTATTTACTCGTTCTATATATATGGCTTCAGAACGGTTGACAATAACTAAATGGACCACTTCATTTAAATCCTCTGCTAATTTTTCCATAAATGGTAAAGCGACATCTCTTAATTCAAGCCGTTCTGCAACTAATTCACCAAATTGTAACCATTTTAAGCCTAGTCGATAACGACTATCATGTGTTCCCGTTTTTTCCTTTTCTAATAATTGTGCCGATTCCAACGTCATTAACAGTCGGTATGCTGTAGATTTCGGAATATCAGCCATATTTGTGATTTCTTGTAATGATAATTCTTCATAATCCCGAAATAAATCTAATAACACCATCGCTTTAGCAACACTTTGATTCATGAATTTCCCCCCTCCAATTTTTGTTTGAAAGTTTGAAATTTCTAAAATCCCCCCCACAAATTCGTGGAGGGAGATTTCAATAGTGATTTTTAAAAAATAAATTTTATTTTCATTCAATCTGACAGTAATTTTTCAAGTTTATTTCACAGTTTCTACGATATTAACGCCTCTTTTAGCTAATTCCTCAATATATTGCTTACCAGGTACAACTAATTCAGGAGGTAATACACCCCTTTTTTCAATTGTACCATTACCAATTAATTGAGCAACAATGGAAATCGTGTTGGCTGTTGCCCTAGCCATAGCCGTAACCTGTTTTTCCATATCTTTGTAAGTAACCATTTCATACTCATAAGTTGCTGTATCATTGCCCTTTTTACCCGAAACAATGACACGTAACAATACCGCATCCTTTTCATCACCAAGTTCAACGATAGGATCTAAAACTTTTAATAACACCTCACGAGGATTTACTTTCATTCCATCGACTTCTACTTCATAGTCTTTGCGGGTTAAATTTAAATCGACGAGCAATTTAAACTTTTCACCATGACCTTGATAACGAATCGTTTTATATTCTAACGTCTTGATGCCTGAAAAAGTTTTCAGTAATGTAGAGGTACCTCCTGAAGTATGAAAGGCTTCAAGTTCACCAAACTCATCAAATCGAATTGGCTCATTTTCAGAAAGTGAATCAATTTCAACCTCTTTACCGTCACGTAAAATGACAGATTTATCTGTATAATGATCAAATAACCCTTCCATTGAGAAAACATGCTTATATTCTAATGGTGGTTCAGGATGGGCGGGAATACCGCCAACATATAGTTTGATTGATTGAACCTCATCTAATTTACTTGCACCATAACCTGACAAAATATTAATCATTCCAGGAGCAACACCTAAATCGGGAATAACTGTTACACCCTTTTCTTGTGCATCTTCGTGTAACAGTAATACTTTGTCCGTGATATGACCAATATGGCCGCCTAAGTCAACACTACTCACCCCTACTTTTATCGCTGTTTTTGCGACAATTTCATTAAACGAGTAAAACAAAGCATTAATAATCACATCAAATTTTTTCATGTAATTCGCTAGATTGTCTTCATTTGATGCATCTACCTGATAGGCTGTTACCTTCTCTGATTTAAGGGAATCACATACTCGTTGAGCAAACTCAATATTGATATCTGCCAACCCTACTTCACTTACTTGTTCACTTGATGCTAAATCTCTAGCTGCCTCTTTCCCCATTAAACCTGAACCTAATACACCTATTTTCATTACTTTTCCCCCTTCGTTTCTAAAAAAAATCACTTGAATGAAAATAAAAATTTACTCTACATCAATTTGAGCGCGTTGCAATTTGCCACTATAATCGACATAAATTGCTTTCCACTCTGTAAACACATCTAATGCCTGCACTCCAGAATCTCTATGCCCATTACCTGTTCCTTTTGTTCCACCAAAAGGCATATGGATTTCTGCACCAGTTGTACCAGCATTAACATAGACTATTCCTGTGTCTAAATCGCGTTGTGCCTTGTACACTGAATTGACATCCTTTGTAAAAATGGAACTGGATAGTCCATAGACAACACTGTTATTCGTTTCGATTGCTTCTTCAAATGAATCAACTTCAATTAATGAAACCACCGGCCCAAAAATCTCTTCTTGAGCAATCCGCATATCAATTTTCACATCAGTAAACAATGTAGGGGCGAAAAACAATCCTTTTGAATGATCCCCTTCATTTAATACATGACCACCCGCTAACAATTTTGCGCCTTCGTTTTTACCAATCTCGATATAGCTACTTATTTTCTCCATACCAGCCTGATTAATAATTGGTCCAACTTTAATACCATCTTCGAGTCCATTACCGATTGTTAAATGCTTCATTTCTTCTAGTAATCGTTTTTCTAACTCTTCTTTCACATCTTTATGAACGATCACACGACTACATGCGGTACATCTTTGACCACTCGTTCCAAAGGCACTCCATAAAATTCCTTCAACAGCTAACTGTAAGTCGGCATCATCCATGACGATAACAGCATTTTTTCCACCCATTTCTAACGATACCTTTTTCAACTGTTTACCACATTCAGTTGCAATATTTCGTCCTGTTTCATTTGATCCCGTAAATGAAATAACCCTAATATCAGGATGGTGAACCATTGCATCTCCTACTTGGCTACCAGAACCAAAGACAACATTAATAATACCTTTAGGTAATCCTGCTTCTTCAAAAATTTTCGCCAATTCATATGCCATAATCGGAGTTTCTGTTGCCGGCTTCCATACGACAGCATTTCCAGCAACAATTGCTGGGAAAGACTTCCATGTAGCAATTGCTATTGGGAAGTTCCATGGTGTAATAATGCCAACAACACCAATCGGTGCCCGAACACTCATGGCAAATTTATCCTTTAATTCGGCATTAGTCGTTTGACCGAACATTCTTCTTCCTTCTCCAGCCATATAGAATGCCATGTCAATGCCTTCTTGAACTTCCCCACGGGCTTCCTCTAGCACTTTCCCATTTTCCAACGTTAATAATTGGGATAAATGTTCTTTTCGCTCTTTCATAATATTCCCGACTTCAAACAGTACCTCGGCACGCATAGGTGCAGGTGTTAATGCCCACTCCTTTTGCGCCGTTTTGGCTGCCTGAACAGCTTTATCTACATCTGACTTTGCCGATAAAGGAACCTTAACAACTTCCTCCTCCGTTGCAGGATTTATGACAGAGGCAAAATCTGTGACATTATTTTGCCAAACCCCATCAATATAGTTTTTCAACTCACTAATGTTTAATAATTGTTTGCTCATAAAAATCCTCCTATTTAAATTTAAAATAATATACCGTATTTGATGACCTTAAAAAATAGAAAACTATTCTCTTTTAATGACAAAAGTTCCCATGACAATTGTTCAGAAAAAAATCTTTTCCATTCTTTTTACAATATAGGGCAACTTTATTGTCCCCTTTGTGCAAAAAAAAATTAGTTACATTAATATTGAGAAACACCCCCTAAAAAGCATCAAAATCTTGTCATTTTATTGGTTATGTAACCGTTCTCTTTCGACGTTTCACTGAGTGAAACGCGATTTCGTTATTATAAATTAATTATAAAACAATCATGACAATTGTTCAATCGTTTACACAAAAATATTAAATAATGTTTTATTCGTGATTCTTTGAAATGTTATTTCCCGTTTTTTCATTCATTCCCTGATCTGTTACCTCGATCTCTTAAAAATTTCTTCACTGCCAAAACGATTAAAAATAATAGCCAAGATGTCACAACATAGTAAATAATCATACCGGTATCATCAATTTTTTCCAAAAATATTGTCATTCCAATCCAAATGATACCGATGCCAATAATTTGATATAAGTAAAAAGATAATTTCATTTCAATTGTCATCATCCCCTTAGTAGTGCTATTTTCATTTTACATGACAGGGAAAATGAAAGCCATTGTTAGGCATAGGCAGGGTTTACTACTGAACGATTGAATTAAAAGCAGTCAAATTATCCCACAATGCATCTCAAATTTTTCTATTAAATACCCATCATTCTAAATCTACTTTTAAGTAAATTCATCTTCCAACAACCATTTTTCTTAGCACAGATAATTACCATTACCCGCATTATATCAAGTGGAAAGTCGGTACGTTATCCAATCGATCCAATCTATCCCCCGCTCAAGAGACCCCCGGTGAACCCGACGTTCCGGTGTCGGTATTTGTCCCCTTAATCACCCCACTGAAGCTCCGAGTTGTTGTTCATCAGATTAATTATCACCATTTAATTGAGGGAATTTTTTAATACATTTCAGAAAATTGTTCCAACATTAATTCATAATTTAATGGGCCAATAATTTTCTGATAAATTGTCCCGTCGGAATTTAATAAATATGATGTAGGCAAACTATATGCCTCATACTTATCAGTTACAATAGTGTTTTCATCAAGAACGACATTAAAAGTCATGCCATATTCCTCAACAAAACCTGTCACATTACGAATACTATTTTCGGTTTCAGTTGCATTTACTGCTACTATCATTACATCGTCGTGACTTTCATGATATGCTTGCAAATCAGGAATTTCCACCCTACATGGCGGACACCAAGTTGCCCAAAAATTCAACAAAACCTTTTGTCCTTGTAAATCTGAAAGTTGCAACACATCCCCATCAATCGTTTCTAATTCAAAATCAGGTGCTATGTCCCCCTTTTCAATGCCTACTTTACTACTACCCGGAGATGATAAAACAAAATCATACACTGCCCATCCGGCTAAGCCAACAATGATGACAGCAATTATCCATTTCTTCAATATCTAATTTCCCCCTTTAAAGACGCAACACTTAATAACACATAAAGACGCAACACTTAATCACACACTAATTACATCATTTAGCCCAATTTAGACATCCATGTGTCTTCAACTAAATCCAGCATAAATTCGGTTATTCTCGGCATTTGACCTGTGAATAAGACAAGCCCCATAGCAATCATGATTACACCACCAACCTTCATGATAATGCCACTTTTTTGGACAATCCATCTCGTTGATCCGATAAAAAATGTTAATAATAAAAATGGAACGACGAAGCCAATCACATACATGAAGGTATAAAAAACGCCTTGCCCAGGATTCGTTGCTGCTAATATTAAAATCGAGCCAAAAATAGGACCTATACACGGTGTCCAGCCGGCTGCAAAACCTGTTCCTACAAAAAAGGTTCCTACATAACTAACATTTGTTTTTTTATATTGAGCACGTTTCTCACGCATCAGAAAAGGGATGTTTAACCAGCCGGCAACAAACAGGCCCATTATAATAATAAATAAGCCGGCTAGTCGTTGCACTAGTAATCCAGATGGTCCAGTAATAATTAATTGAATCCATTTTCCTAAAAACGATGCTCCGACACCTAGACTAATAAATACAAGGGACACACCAAGTAAGAAAAACACCGAATGACTTAACAACTTTTTTCGAATTTCACTATTTTTTTGTTCATTAATTTCCTTCACACTAATTCCAGTAATATAAGATAAATAGGCCGGAAATATTGGTAAAACACATGGCGATAAAAATGATAACGCCCCAGCACCTAAGGCTAGTACCATACCAAAAAGCAAAAATGTATCTGCCCCAATACCACCCATCAATTACGCCACCTTCCTATTTCCATTATATAAATTAATAACAATAATTAGGACTAATAAACTGCCAAAATAATATGGAGAAATCATGATATTGAATATCATTGTATAAGGTGAAATAATCGATATCACAAATTTTCCAACAATCCAAATCATAAAGATAATTTTTTTCACAGACATATTTTTATTTCCATAAAAAAGATAAATTAATAATAAACATAACTGTAAAATAAAAGCTAAATATTGTTGGGATTGATGCTCTATGACTAACTTAACAAACTCAAATGCGAATAAGCTAGCTAAAAATATTGGTAAAAATGTTTGAAAAATATCAACAAGTTTTTCCTTTTTCTGAATCACTAAATAAACTAGATTAATGACTAATAGAAATGTTGCTATATAAAAAGTATATGAATTCATCGGATAAGCTAATACAGCAATCGGATCTTTAAATAATAAAGGAAAATGTAGAATGACCTTGCCTATCCACATAAAAATAATAAAATTAATAAGTAGTGAAAAGATCATTTCTAATTGCTTTTTTTTATTTAACTTTTCTCCCTCATTGTTTACATAAAAAAATAACACTCCGATTATGAAGCTCAATATTAAATATCCAAGCTTACTAATTACTGACGTTGAAAACAAATAAACTCCCCCAAATGCTTAACTATATTTAGTATAACGTAATTCACTTTGAAATTATTCTTTATTGCTTGTCTTCACTAATTTGTTGAAAATTATCATTAAAAAACTTCCTTTTTTGATTATATACATTTTTTAAAAACAGTTTATATGGAATCATAAATCGAAAAATCATGTTGAAGAATTTTAAAATTCCCCTTAAGGTTTCCTTTTTGTTTACAACTTAAATTTTTGTTGTTATTATGAATGTTAGTGGTAACTTTCATTATAAAAGTATACTTTTTGTAGTTGCTACTCACATATATTAAGGGAGGTAATACTTGAAAATGTTAAACAGGCTAGCAAATCTATTAATGCGTTTTCCAATAAAATCAATATTTATTATGATTATCGTTGTGGTTTTATTAGTATTTGGCGTAAGAAATGTATTTATGGCTACAGGAAACGATACGTTAGTGAAAAGTAGCACGGATGTATATCAGGATAACTTAATGTTAGAGGAAGAGTTTGGTGGGGAATCCGTTATCGTGTTATACGAGTCAGACCATTTACTAACACCCGAAAACTTAGCCCATATGAAAAGGCTAGAGAATACTTTACAAATGAGTGATTCAATTTACAGTATATTAAGCCCTGTTACGCTTGTTGAGGAAATTGCAAATAAACAAGCAGATAAATTTCAAGAAGGTATTGAAGAAATCATTGATGGCTTAGATACAATGGGTACTAAATTAATTGAGATTGGTACAGAGATGGGCGAAAACGCACAAAGTAATCAAAAGCTTGAATTCCCAGAGCAAACAGGCATAGAAATGCCTGATCTCGGAGGTACGAAACTTCCCGAATTTGAAGGAATTAAACTTCCAGAATTCGAAAATCCAGAGCTTCCTAAATTTGGTGAGATTCAACTACCCGATATAGAGGGACAGCTAGGCGAGTTGAATAAAGGATTTGCCCAATTGATGAATGCCCAAGAAAATTTAGGTGACGGTACAGAAAATTTAGTAAATGGGTATGTCCAATTTAGTACAAAAACGAGTGAATTAGCGGGTACCTTGGGTGTTATAGCTGAACAGATGAAAGATAAGCCACAACTAGCACAACAACTTCTAGAAATTAGCAGTGGATTAAATCAATTATCAGAACAAATGGTAGGCATATCAGAAAAAACATCCCAGCTCCCAAGCATTTCGACACAAACAATTTATGGGCTTCAAAATATACAAGATAAATTAAGTAAACAGATAAATGATCAGAAGCAACAACAAGAACAAATGCAACAAAAACAAGTGCAGATGCAGGAAGAAATACAGAAAAAGTTGCAACAAGAGCAAACTTTGAAAGAAGAACAGATGAAGAAGGAAATGGAACAACAGTTTACTAAGCAGAAGAAAATGCAAGAGGAAATGAAAAGTCAACAAAAACAAAAACAGGAAGAAATAAAAGATCAAATGCTTAGTCAGCAGAATGAAAAAGAAAAAGAAATGCAGGATTTTCAGGAAGAGATGCAAGGAAAGATGGATGAACAAGCCGAAAATTTAAGTACACTTTCTGAAGGCTTAAAGGAAATGGGCAAAAATTTACAAACGATTGGCAAGAATATGGAAACGATCCATAGTTATTCAGACATAATGACACCTGGAATACCAACAAAACAAGCAACGCTTGATAATATGGTTTATGATGATGGTGAACTCAGACCTATGTTTGAAGAGGTTATCGTTGATGATAAATCCATGTTGATGATGATCCGATTTGAAGGAAACACAACAGATACTGACAAAAGTGAAGTTGTTGGAATAATCAACGATTATTTGGATGCAGAAAAACTTGACTCAATAGAAACACTTGTATCTGGCAAGCCTGTTCTTGATAATGCGATTCGTTCATCTATGCAAGAAAGTATGCAAATCATGCTCGTCCTTGCATTAGTATTTATGATTATTGTATTATTTTTAATATTTAATGTTAGATGGCGCTTACTATCCTTAGCAACAGTTTTAACTGCAGTTATTGCTACAATTGGTGCAATGGGTTGGCTAAACATTCCTATTACAATGGTCTCTATGGCAGTATTTCCAATCTTAATTGGACTTGGAATTGACTACGGCATTCAATTTCAAAATCGTTACACTGAAGAAATGAACAGCGAGGAGGTTACCGATGAATAATACAAAAAATGATAACGTGAAAGCAAAGAGAAGTTTAAATAAAACAATTAAAAAAATGGTACCAGCTATTTTCACAGCAATGGCAGCGACTGTATTAGGATTTATCGCACTATCAACCTCACCAGTACCGATGATTCAGGATTTTGGAAAAATGCTAACAATAGGGATGATCATAAGTTTTATATTGGCATTATTTTTCCTATTACCAATTCTTTTTGCCCGAGATTACTTTTTTACTCCAAAGACGAAAGATAAAATCAGTAAACCCAAAAAGGCAAAACGGATTATTATCATCGATCGTTTTTTAAAATTCTTAACAAAAAAAACACTCCACTATCGATGGGGAATCATTATTATAGCCTTTGCAGCTGCGACATTTGGGATATTTGTCGACTTAGATGCGGACGTAGAAACGGATGTAGAGACGTTTATGCCACAGGACTCACAGGAACTAGCAGATATTCATAAACTACGTGATATTTTAGGTACAACCGATCAAGTATCACTAATCTATCAGGGAGAGGATGTGCTTCGTGATGAATCCCTTATTTGGGTTGAAGAAGTAACAGAAGCCTTACCCAAAGAATTTCCTAATATTGTTGTCGAAACAAAATCAATTACAAGTATTCTTAAACAAATGAACGATAATGAACTGCCAAATGGTAGTGAGATCCGTGATCAAATTGCAGATATGCCTGAAAATCAATCAAAGCTTTTTATCAATGAAAATCATTCAAAAGGAATTATTACAGTAGGTATTAAGCATTTAGAAGCAGCTGCTCTCGAAGAATTTTTAGGTGATCTTCATCTTTATTTGCATAATCATAATTTAGCTTCACTTGGCACTACTATTACAGGCAAATCCGTATTAGATGTTAAGATGATTGACGGATTAGCAGGTGGAAGGTATCAAATGACCTTGCTAGGAGCCGCATTTGTCTTTTTAGGGCTGTTACTTCTTTACAGACATCCAGTAAAAGCCTTTATCCCACTGTTACCAATTCTTTTAATTATTGGTTGGTCAGGGATGATGATGCATTTTCTAGGTTTAAATTATACACCATTAACAGCGACACTAGGGGCTCTCATTATTGGGATTGGTACTGAATTTACTATTTTAGTCATGGAACGATACTTTGAGGAACGAGAAAAAGGACATTCTAAGATTAATTCTATGCAAACTACGAATAAAACGATTGGAAAAGCTATTTTTGCAACAGCACTAGCAAATATCGGGGGATTTAGTGCATTGGTTGCTTCTGACTTTGTTATCTTAAGTGATTTTGGTTTGATGACTCTAATTAATATATCACTTGCACTTTTTTCGACAGTAATCGTTTTACCTTCTATTTTGATTGTTTTGGATAAATATGTGAAAATAAGGCAAACAACATAATTATTTCTTAATAAAACTCAGTGAAGGTGATGAATCGTGCGTGATGTAACTGAACAAATATTTAAAGGGGCACTCTCGGTGTTTATAAAAAAGGGACTACAGGCGACAACACTAGAGGTGGCTAAGGAAGCGGGAGTTGCAGAAGTAACATTATATCGAAGGTACTCTACTAAAGAAAACCTATTTATTACTGTAATCAAAAATGTATTAGAAAAAAAGTTTGATTCCCATATTCTTGAAAGTGCAAAAGAGACAGATACTGAATTATTTTTAATGACAATTATTGAAGATAGATTAGAATTATTATCAAAAAATACTGATCTAGTAAGAATGCTGTTATCTGAAAGTTTAAGAGGAAATCTCTCAAAAGATGTTGATTTACCTAATATGATTTTTTCTAGTTTAAAAAAGGGGTTAGAATACCATTTTAAATTAAAAGGGAAGCCAGTTGATGCGGATTTTTGTGCAAGACAGTTAGGGGGAATATTTTTAAGTTATGTAGTACTACCCGAAGGACAGACTTTTAATAAATTATCAATACAAGAAAAAAAAGCTATAGCGAGAAAGCATGCAAAGTCAGTAATTGCAACGATCAAATAAATACAAAATCCGTTATGATTTAGTTAGGGCGTTGGCAACCTGTAAAAACCCATAAATGCTTCCGTAAAGTAACTTAATGATTTTTGCCGGATAAATTTCTAGCATTTTATAAGTTAAAAGGGATTTTGTTTGACAATTATGAAGCCAAATTTGTCTACGCAATGAACTATGATGTTATTTAAGGTAACTTAGAATTTTCACATAATGTTATCGCAAAAAACAAGGGTTACTTTGGAAAAATGTAGTCTAAACATTACGATATCAGGAAAAATATGGCTATGAATGTACGAAAAAAATCTATGATACTGATTTTTCATACTAATCAAAGCAATGGAAGAGGGGACTTTTTATCCCTCCTTCCACACTATTTTTTGATTACCCATTTTTCGCCTACTTTGCAATTAAATCATGATACTCCTTATTATGATTCATTTTCTTTTCTACATAAGGGCATTCGGGGACAATTTTCTTCCCTTCTTCCCTAGCGAAATCAGTAATTACTTTGACTAATTTACCGGCAATCCCTTGTCCGCGTAATTGCTCTGATACGTAAGTATGATCGACAATAATCGTTTGCTCATCTTTCGGTTGAAAAGTGATTTCGGCAATTGGCTGTTCTTCATTGTCCCCTATATAAAATTTTTGATTACCACGTTTAATTTCATCCATTTTAATACCTCCCCTTTTTGTTATTACCTATACAATTACCTCAAATGACGATAAAATAAACAAATATAATGGTGCAACATTTACTAGAGATGTATAATAAAAAAAGGAATTATAGAAATCGTCATCGAATATATAATCGAGGTGCTCAAATGAAAAAATATTTATTACCAATGTTGATTTTTATTTTTGGCTTTTTGTATATTTTTATCATCCCTACAGACCCTGAATGGCTGAAGCTAACTTTTAAAGTCATTCCAATGATATTAATTATCATGTATGCCTTTAACCATATGCCTTCTATGAAAAATAGTACTCATTATTTAATTATAATCGGCTTATTCTTTTCCACAATTGGTGATGCAACATTACGTTGGTTTGTCATCGGATTGACAGCCTTTCTTATTGGGCATCTTTTTTACATTGGTGCTTTTAGAAAGGTTGCCACTGTTAGTATGCCCAAAATACTTTCCCTTATAGCACTCGTTCCTTTTGGTGTTTGGATGGGATTTCGGCTTGTCCAAAGCCTGTTATCACAAGGTGAATCCCCTTTAATTATTCCCGTATTACTTTATATTTTTGTTATTCTAACGATGTGTTTCATTGCCATTTTAACCGGTAATCGCTATTCCATCATTGGAAGTGTATTATTTGTCATTTCCGATGCAATACTTGCGTGGAATATGTTTGTTGCAGCAATTTCCTTATCGGGAATTTACGTGATGACGACATATTATGGTGCTCAGTTTTTTATTGCGACATCAATGGCATCGATTGATAAAAATAATCGTTGATTAACAGCTACTGTTTTGCAAAAATTAAAAGACCTATGAATTATCCTCATTTGTACAAAAAAGGAAGCCTCTTGATGATCATCATCATGAGATTTTCGACCCATTAGCTACTTTTTTATCCGGAGAAAGTAAAATAACGTCCTCTTCCCCCGGTACGGCACCGAGTACTAACACTTCTGATTTAAATCCAGCAATTCGCATAGGGGGAAAATTAACGACAGCAACCACTTGTCGATCAATTAATTGTTCTGGTTCATAATGTTTTGTAATTTGAGCCGAGGACTGTTTTATTCCCAATTCACCAAAGTCTATTTCTAACTTTATGGCTGGTTTTCTCGCTTCTGGAAAAGGTGTAGCCTTTAAAACTGTTCCAACCCGCATATCTACTTTCATAAAATCATCAAATTGTATCATCTATGATCCTCCATTATTTTTCTTGTTGTTTATTTTTTACAAATTCTTCATCAAATACCTTTCTTGCTTCTTCAGTTGATTTTCGATCAATAAAATAAGAAATAGCTGCTTCACAAAGGGCATAAGTTCCCGCACTAGCAATTCCTGCCGAAATGACATTTCCAGCCCCGGGAAAAACTTTAACTAATTGCCTTGATATCGTCCTTAGGGCAAATCCTACCCCAACATTTACACCCATTGCTCCTAAAAATTTAGTTAATGCTTTTCGGTTTAATTTTTCTCCACTGATCATCGCAATGGTGCCAATCATTGATAATTGAAGTCCAGTAATGACTGGCATGTCTGCTATTGGTACAGGAGTGGCTGCTACTAAACCCGTTACACCTGTTATACTCCTACCAATTTTTCTTGCTAATTTTTTTTGGACGGATTTCACTTTGGATAACTTCGCTAAGATTACTTGGGCTTCTTCCGGCAATTTCCTCATTAAATAATCAAGTAGTATATCAATATTCCAACGGCGATCATAGGATATTGAGCCATCATCATTATATTCAACATAACTACATGTTGGTATGACAGATACCGGTGTTGTAATAATTTCTGTAATTTTCTCTTGAAGTAATTGTACCGTTGCTTGGATATTTTCTTGTTTTTTCTCATCTGTGAAAGGTGGTGTACTGACTGACACTGGTGCCAGTTCGTCTACTTGGGTAACGATTCCCACGATTGGTACATCATATTGATGTATCGTTAATACATCTTTCTTCAGTTGTAATAATTGGTGTAGGTCCTCGTCGATTCGGGCTCCAACTTCTTTTGCCTTACACAAAAACAAGATGACATCTGGACATTTTTCTTTAATCGATTGTTTTACTTCCTCGATTGGCGTTTGCGTTTCCACCGACTCATCTGGAGCATGTGACTCCCCTAACCCTCTTGTATCTAAAATATCAATTCCACCGAGTTCATTTTCAAACAAATACCATTTTCCAGCTCCTGTTTGTGATTTATAATCACCAACATCGGCTTTTAACTCTCCAAAAAAGGCATTAATGACACTCGATTTCCCGGCACCCCTTCTACCAACTATCGCTAGTCTAGCGGGCCTTGCACCTAAAACAAAAGATTGCAAACTTTTAATTTCCTCTCTAATTAATGTTTTGTTTTTAACAGACACTTTTGATTTATCGACGTTTTTCAAAATAAATTGGAACAAATCTTTCATTTGTCGATTAAGTCCATCTTTATCCTCATTCATTACTTCACCACATTTCGTCAATCAATTTGTAGATAAAATTTTTATTTCATATACTTTATGAATTTGTGCTGGATAACTCTCCGCTATCATCCCATTATATTGGATGTTAATTTCCATGTCTATTTCAAATTCCTCTATCGTTACTTCTTCAGCTTTTTCATCTAACAATTTTGCTTCAGAAACGGAAACATGAATAATATCTGCTGAAGAGTTTTCTTGACTATTTTTATCTGGTTGAACAACAAGATACGTCCCTTGGTTTTCTAAAATTGTTGCCTGGAAACTAACTTTTTCCTGATCGATGTCATGATTCCCTTCCCCGTCATTCACTTCAGAACAACCAGAAATTAACATGCTGATGATAACTACTAGGCCTATTCTAATTAGTTTAACCATGTCGACTCCTATCCTAACCTATTTATTATATTGTAACTGATTTTTGCTAATAATTGAATATTTCTATATGCTGTGCGCTTATTTTAATTGAATAAAAAGTGATTTTTGAATAGCATTTAGTCTTCTTTTGAATAGACTAATTTTAAAACAATAAAAAAGGACTGATTCAATGTTAGTTGATTCTTTACCGGTTATGATTCGAACAAAAGTAATTCACCAAAATGGCATGACAATTTATTATCCACAAATTTTTGGCATGCAACAGGTAGATGTTGAGCAATCAATGAACGAAACTATATTCAATTTGGTAGAGTGGTTAATAGAGGAACAACATAAACAGCAGAATTCTGATCAATTTGCCGAAATGATTGGCACGTATGAAATAAAAACGAATGAAAGGAATATTTTAAGTCTATCATTATCCAATTATGCCATTGTTAATCATGCAGCACATGGATTAACATTTATGAAATCATTAACGATGAATATAAAAACCGGTCAAACCTATACTTTGGCAGATCTTTTTCAGGAAAATAGCAATTATGTCGATGTTCTGTCATCAATGATTACTGAACAAATTGAAGAAAGAGATATTCCAGTTTTGGATGAATTTACAGGGATAAGACGTGATCAGGATTTCTATATTGCTGATAAGGCACTAGTCATTTACTTTCAACAATATGAATTATCTCCGTATTACATTGGCTTTCCGATGTTCCCTATTTCAGTATTTGATTTACAAAATATTATTGCTGAAAATGGACCATTAGATGTATTAGCGACGAATTCTTAATGGATGGATAACCTAACACGGCTTGATATATTCTGTTTCGATTATAATAGTAACTTAAACAATTTTGCCATGGCCAGAACCCGTTGTATTTTTCTTATCGGTCACTTTTCTCACAAACTGATGAACAACTGACCGATAGGTTACTTTTATCGACTGATTTTAAATTAATTCTGTTCCATGGCTTCACTTTCTGGATTTGCTACAAATTCTTACCATGAGCGGTGTTTTCATGGCTCCACTTTCTTGGATTTCTTTAATCTCCTGCCGTGAGGAGATTGCCTCATGGCTACTAAATCTAATTTCTAGCAAAACTCCGGCCGTGAGGAGATTGCTCATGGCTACTAAATCTGATTTCTAGCAAAACTCTAGCCGTGAGGAGGACGCTCATGGCTACTAAATCTAATTTCTAGGAAAACTCCGGCCGTGAGGAGGACGCTCATGGCTACTAAATCTGATTTCTAGCAAAACTCCTGCCATGAGGAGATCGCTCATGGCTACTAAATCTGATTTCTAGCAAAACTCCTGCCATGAGGAGATCGCTCATGGCTACTAATTCTGTTTTCTAGCAAAACTCCGGCCGTGAGGAGGGCGCTCATGGCTACTAAATATGATTTCTAGCAGAACCCTCGCCATGAGGAGGACGCTCATGACTACTAAATCTAATTTCCAGCAAAACTCATCTACTGTGTAAGTTGTTTAAAAATTTAATTTCACAATTTTATCATGTTTAAACTGCATATATGCTACAATAGGATGAAAAGTGAGGTGTTACCGTGAAAAGAATATTCATTTTCATTCTTTTATTTATGACAATCATTACAACAGCTTGTGGGAGTCAATATTCTGACCATGATGCGAATAATTCGGCAATACAGACCCATTCAAAATTTGGTTCCGAAAGTGGTGCCCAAATGGAAATGGCTGATGATAGTATGGATGCGGATTCTGATACAAGTTTGGAAAATGAAAGTAATATCGATGTACAACAAATTAGAAAAGTCATTTACAATGCGGATATTCACATTGAGGTAAAAGATTACCAAAAGACTGTCAATGACATTCAGAAAGAGATTAATAAACTTCAAGGTTATATTATTGAATCCACGATGTATTCAGAACCGGAAGATCAATTAAAAAATGGACAAATGACGGTACGCATTCCTCAAGAACATTTTCAATCATTTATTGAATTAGTGGAGGATGGCAGTAGCAGAGTATTAGAAAGCTCAACCTCAGGTCAAGATGTAACCGAAGCATATATTGATCTAGAGTCCCGGTTAAAATCGAAACAAATCGTCGAGGATCGATTAGTTGAATTTATGGATAAGGCGGAAAAAACAGAGGATTTACTTAAAATTTCCAATGACCTAGCAAAAGTTCAGGAAGAAATTGAAGAAATTACGGGAAAATTAAAATACTTAGATAATAAAACGGACTTGGCAACGGTAACTATTTATATTTTCGAGAAGAATGTCAATTTAACTAGTCCAGGTAAGGATCAATTAAACACTTGGGATCAAACAAAAGAACAATTCATGAAAAGCACAAACTTTATTATTACAGCCTTTTCGAATTTATTTGTTTTACTTGTCGGAAACATTCCCGTCATTATTTTATTAGGTATAATTGGCACAATAATTGGCCTCATAATAAGAAGACTTACAAAAAAGAAACAAGAATAATAAATAAGATTACTTATCACACCCTCCAAAAGTGGTAAGTAATCTTTTTTTAATCATAGTTTTTTTACCAGCGATTAACTGCATATTCGGTAAAGGCCATCATATCTTTCACTTCAATAACCATTCCATCATCTAAAATGGCTTTCCCGTTAAATTTACCAAAAACTTGATGACATTTATTATCGACAAATAACATTTTTGTTTCTGTATAATTGTCATGTACAGGTGTAAACTCCATTTCGAATCGGCCATCATCACTAGTAAAGTTTTTCTTGGCCATATAACCACCTGCAGCTAAATCAACATCAATATGATTCAATTTATGAGGGACACCATCATAAAATAAAATGTTTTCCGTTGCCTGTGAAGTATCCCCAAAGCCAAAGCCTAAATTAAAACCAAATCTTTTACCATCAACAAGTGTACTGCCACTTCCCCATACCCACTCATGTTTAAATGGCCAAACACCTCTTCCCCAATCGAGCAAGCCGAATGCAGTTTCGGGTTCGAAGGAAAAAGTGTTATCCCCAAATTTAGCCTTTCCTTTAGCTGGCATACAATTAATTTTATGGTTGTAATAAAAATAAGTTTCTTTTTCATTAAACGGCGTTGCCATCACGATGGAAGTTTTATCTGGCTGATGTAGTGTCACATCGATATCTACCGCAGGCGTATCAACTTTTGCGTCGGCCTTACAACAAAGTCGCCGACTATCTCCTTTAATTTCAAACGACATTTCGATATCCTTATGACGATAATGCAAATCACCATCTTCAGCCGAGGCAGGCATGCCTAGTTTGTTAAATGGTAACACTAACATTTTCGACACATTATATTTTTTCCCTGTCGCAAATTCAAATAACGAAATTGAAACATCTCCTGCATAAGACACATGGCCAATGACCATTTGTAAACAGTACTCATCATTCGAAATTTGATAAAAGTCCCATTCCTTAATTTGCCATGGCCTCGCTTTAATTTGATGGCGATTATAAGATAATATGCCTTCAGTACTGTAACCAGGCTGGGTAAGAACACCTGAATTATTTAATAATGGACCTTGTTCAATTATTTGTTGCTGCAACAATTTCCCCCCCATCATATGATTAATGACTCTGAAGCCTTTTATTTGCGTATTTAACTGCTGGAATTAGTGGAATCAATGTTACTAAACTAATAAAGGCAGAACTGAAAAATAGCGATTCTGTAGGCACCATTCCAGCAACACCGTCAATTTCCATATAAATACCAAAGTTTTTAATAATCACATTGGAAATCATCGGCCCAAAGATCATCGGCAAACTGACTGCAAAAATCATCCTAACTCCTTCAAATTGTCCCCGTTGGTCTGCGGGAAATAAATTTTTAATCCAAGCGATTAACGTTTGTGTCACTAATATAAAACCAACACCAGCACCAAAAATCCCAATAAGTAAGACCAAAACATGGTCCATCATCGTAATAATCATCATCCCGACAAAATTTGTAGCCACAGCAAAAATGATGACCGGTGACATTCTTTGTTTATCAATTAATTTAGAGGCCGGAATAGTTAAAAATATTGCTAAAACTAATCCGACACCTTGCAAAATACCAGCCATAGAATAACTCATTTCCAAATAATTATTTAAATAAATCGTTATGTAAGGAAAGTAAACATTAAATCCGATAAAATAAACACAATAAACAACAAATACCCAAAATAATTCTTTATTTTTCATTACTGTTTTAAAATGAAAAACTTCAGCGAATTGATGCCAATAACTTTTTGATGTTCCCCTAGGTTTCAATTGTGGATGGTCATTAAGTGAAAAGAAGGAATAAATCCCCGCGAAAAACACAATCGTCCCCATCGTGACAAAGAACGGGAAAAAGTCAAATGTATCAATGACAATCCCGGCTACTACAGCCCCAAACATTGTGGCCATCACTGGTAAAGCCGCTAACACACCACCAACTTTCCCGCGATTACTTGGATTTGAAATATCAGTTGTCCATGGGCTGAAACCAGCATCATATCCTGAAGATCCAAAAAAACTCATTATCGAATCCGCTACAACAATTAAAATAACCGTTATGATTAACGGGTCCTTCGGTAAAAATTCAGTTGCCCCAAATAAAATAACGAATAAACCCCATCCCATATAACCAAAAGCAATAAATGGTTTACGTTTTCCTACCCTGTCACTCCATGTGCCTATTAAAAATACCGCTAGGGTCGACACGACAGCAGTTATAGCTATCATTGATGTGACAATCGCTGGATCTTTTGCAATTTTGTCATAAACAAATGTATTCACCCAGGAATTTTTTATGTTCCAGGATATTTGTCCGATAATTCCAAGAATCCACAATAAGGACCAATTTTTTCTGGAAATATCTTCGAGTGTCATCAAATCTTCAGGATGATCTATCTCAACCCCTGTCGGTATCTCTTTGTTAATCATCTTTTCCTGCTTCATATGCTATAGCTCCTCCGTTGTCATTTCCTTTAGCACTATTAATGAGAGATTGGTGGATGGATTGTAATGTGTGCTCGTCTAATTTTATTTGCTCACGATCGTAACTGATGAACCCATTCACTTCTTCCTCTACATCCGTTAATTGAGTATAAACGGATGCTGATAGTCCTTGTTGAATAAGGGGTTTTAATTGGTCATTAATCAACTTTTTATAGGCATCTAGCAATGAATCTTTTGATTTGAATTCTTTATAACCTATTTGTTTCTTTGCTTTAAAATGCAGTTGTTGCAATCGTAACTTATAACCGCCATATTCAGAAATAACGACTGATCGATCTAGTATATTATTTGGCATGTTTAATTTGCGAAAATAAATATGGGTGCTTCTTATGTCACCAACTTGTTGATCGTACCAACCACTTGCATGAATAATATAACGGGTCGGGTCATATTCTCTGACCGATTCGTAAATTTCTTTGGCATTAAACTGTCCCCATCCTTCATTAAAAGGAATCCACATGGCAATGCTCGTAAAATTATACAAAGCATCGATCATTTCCTGTAATTCTTTTTTATATCGTCGTCGATTTTCCACATCATTCCGTCCTAAATCTTTTTGTACTTTTTCCTTCGTATCGTCAACTTGTACCCGTCGCAAAAAATTCGGTAATATAAAATGGTAGTAATTTTTCCAACCACTTCCACCGTTAATCATGTCTTGCCAAACAATCATCCCATGCCGATCACAATGATAATACCATCTAGCTGGTTCCACTTTGATATGTTTTCGAATCATATTAAATCCTAGTTTTTTTGCAGTGACGACATCATATTCCAAGGCAGCATCAGTAGGTGCTGTATATAAACCATCGGGCCAATATCCCTGATCTAGAATACCGTGTTGAAAGAGCCCCTTATTGTTAACAAATAATCTTTTTTTACCTGCATTATCTCTTTCAATAGAAAACTTTCTCATACCAAAATAACTACTAACACTATCAACCATTTCATCAGCTAAAAGTTTGATGTTTACATCATACAAAAAAGGAGCATCAGGGCTCCATAACTTTGGATTTGGAATCGGGATGGTTAACTGATTAGTAATAAATGAATTCTCTGAAGCTATTAATTTATCTTTTTCAAAAACTTCTACCTCATATGCCAATCCATTATTATCAACATTGGTTTCAACACTTATGGTGACTGATTGTTCATCAATATTTGGGGTTAATTTAATCGAAGTAATATGTTGTTGTGGAACAAATTCTAACCAGACTGTTTGCCATATGCCTGAAATTGCCGTATAAAAAATCCCGCCTGGATTTAAAGTTTGTTTTCCTCTTTGCTCATTTTCACTATCTGTCGGATCCCAAACACTAATCCTTATGTCGTTTTCTCCAATGACTACTACATTTGTAATATCAAAATAAAACGGATTGTAGCCACCAATATGTTCCCCGACCTTTTTATCATTAATCCACAATGTCATTTTCCAATCGACAGCACCAAAATGAAGTAATACTTTTTCATTTTGATGATCTTCATCAATAGTAAACGTCGTTTGATACCACAATAATTCATTTGGCTGCAATGGTTTTTGAACACTAGATAAATACGATTCCAACGGAAATGGGACAAGGATTTTTCCATCAAAGTTTTTTACCAATTCATCGATAGGCCGAATGGCATAATTCCATAATCCATTTAAATTTCTCCATTTTTGCCGTACCATTTGTGGTCGTGGATATGCTGGTAATACATTTTCCGGATCAATTTCATCTGTCCAACGTGTCTTTAACTGTATAGTAGTATTCGGATTTCGATCTTTATTTGATTCCACTGTGACGGCCTCCATATAAAAACTTATTAATATTGTAAACGCTGATTAAAATTTCCGAAAAACATACATCAAACTATGCTCTTAATCTAACATACCTATTGAAATATAGTTCAATAATAACATAACTTAATCAATTTAGTATGATTAATCTATAAAGGATAAGCAATTTTCAATCCATTAAGCATTGTCCCTCCAATTTATCGAAAAGTTTATTTCTTCATTGCGCCGTATACCCTCCGTCCATGACAACGGCCTGTCCTGTCACACTTTTTGCTTTATCACTCGCTAAAAACAAGACATAATCAGCGACCTCCTCAACATCCAACAGCCGTTTTTGTGGTACCAATGGATAAATAACCTCTGCCAAGACTTCATCCATAGATACTCCCCTATTTTTCGCCAAATCCTCCAATTGATTACGGACGAGTGGTGTATCGACATAACTTGGACAAATCGCATTGACCGTTATTCCGTCAGTCGCCCCCTCTAAAGCAGCCACTTTTGATAATCCGATGACACCGTGTTTGGCACTATTATAGGCAGCTTTCCCAGCAAAACCTATGAGTCCATTAATCGAAGCAACATTAATAATACGACCAAATTGTTGTTGTTTCATAATCGGAAATGCATGCTTAATTGAGATAAATGGAGCCGTGAGCATCATTTTGACCATTTTTTCAAAAATATCAGTGGCAAAATCCTCAATTGAAGCAACATGTTGCATTCCAGCATTGTTGACAACAATGTCTAATCTTCCATATTGTTCTACCGTTTTCTCAATTGCTTGTTTTATATCATCTTCTTTTGTCACATCACAATATATACCACAACAATCAAATCCATCATGCTGTAATTTAGCTACTGTTTGCTTTAATGAAGCCTCATTAATGTCTGTGAAAATCACTTTAGCCCCTTCCTGTAAAAACTTTTCTCCGATGGCTAACCCAATTCCACTTGCTGCCCCTGTAATAAAAACTGCCCTATTTTTAACCATTAATTGACGACCCCTTCCATTACATAAAAAACAAAGCCTAGCATGTTGTTCACTAGGCTAAAATTCCTTTGATAACAAACTATTTTTATCAATTTTACCGACATCGGTCTTCGGCATATTTTCCAATATAAAAAACCTTTTGGGGATTTTAAAGGTCCCTAAGTATTTTTTGCAATATTTTTTCAATTCTTCTTCATCTATATGTTCACCCGACTTTAATGTAATATAGGCAACGACTTTTTCACCCCATTTTTCATCGGGAATTCCTACTACGGCTACTTCATCCACAGCCTCAACAGTCAATATACATTGTTCTACCTCTATCGGATAAACATTTTCCCCGCCGGTAATAATCATATCTTTTTTTCTTCCGAGTATATAATAATCACCAGCTTCATCAATCTTGGCAATATCTCCCGTTTTAAACCATCCATCATAAAAAGAGTTTTCAGTTGCCTCCCGATTATTCCAATAATGGGTAAATAAATGAGCACCTCTAACTAATAGTTCGCCAGCTTCATTTATTCGGGTATGGTTGCCATGTTCATTTAAAATCGACACTTCATTAAATAACATATTTTTCCCTACAGAACCTATTTTCTTTTCGGCATCCTCTGGTCTAATGAAAAAGTTATTTGGGCCCGCTTCAGTCAGTCCATACCCTTCTTTAAACTGAAGGTTTTTTTGTTGAAAATGCTTATAAATATTAGCAGGACACGGTGCCCCTCCAGATAAAAATACTTTCATCGAAGAAAAATCTGATGTTTTAAAATAGGGATGATGCACCATTTCATGATACATTGTTGGTACAAACAGTGAAATCGTCGCTTCGAATCTGTCAGTAGCCTCAAGGGCATTGTTTGCATCGAATGTATTTCCAATCACAACTGTTCCACCTGCCATTAAAATTGGCATACATAAAGCATTGATTCCCCCTGTATGAAAAAGCGGCATATAGTTAATCGTCTTATCTTCTTCACTTAATCCCCAACTAATGATCGTATTCATCGCATTAAAATTAACTGCCCGGTGAGATAGTACAACCCCTTTTGGCTTCCCAGTTGTACCACCAGTATAGATCATTAAAAATGGATCTTCACTATGTATTGAAATTTTATCTCCACCACTGTCAAAATTCTTTGGAACTACTTTTCTATCTTCTCCTAAACAAATCTTTTTCGATACTTGCAGTGAATTGACGATCATGTCAAATGAATGATGATAAATCACCCCAGCTGCTTGACAATCATTCACCAATTCATTTAATTCTACCTGACTTAATCTGAAATTTAAGGGAACATAAATAAGTCCCGCTATTCCACAAGCAAATAGGATAGGAAATAACTCTATCGTATTTGATGAAATAACTGCGATTCGATCACCTTTTTTAAAGTCATTATTTTTAAAAATTGCCACCCATTTCATCGTACTAATGTATAAATCTTTATAAGACATTTCTTCATCTGTATCAATATCGATTAATGCTATTTTATTGGAAGAAAGATGTGTTCGTTGGATGAGCCAATTTGGTTGTATCATGTCTTAAAACCCCTTTACATCATTATGCCGCCATCTACATGTAATACATGTCCATGTACATAATCAGATTCATCACTTGCTAAAAATAAATAGGCATTTGCGATATCCTCTGGCTTACCTAGTATTTGTAAAGAAACATTTGCCTTCATTTTGTTGATTACTTCTTCAGGCATTTTCTGTACCATTGCTGTCGCTGTAAAACCCGGGGCTACTGCATTGACATTAATTCCTTTACGTCCTAATTCTTTTGCCCACGTTTTCGTCATTCCTATGACAGCTGCTTTAGAAGCGGCATAATTTGTTTGCCCAAAATTACCATAGACACCACTAACAGAAGAGGTATTAATAATTTTTCCCTTTTGCTGTTCTGCCATCGAGGGGACAACAGCCTTTGTACAATGAAAAACCCCTTTTAAATTCACATCTATCACTTGTTCAAATTGTTCAGATGTCATTTTTGCCAAAGTGGCATCTACAGTAATTCCGGCATTATTTACTAAAATATCTATTTGGCCAAATTTAGTTAATGTTGCTTTAACTAAATCATTCACACTGGTCTCATCAGCAACGTTTACTTGCACAACGAACGGATGAAAACCCTTCTCATAAAAATTTTCAGCCTGCTTTTCTGCCTCTTCAACATTAAAATCAGCTATCACCACATTGGCACCTTCTTGCATAAAACGTTCACATGCAGCGAGCCCTATGCCACTTGCTCCGCCTGTGATAATAGCCGTTTTATTTTTTAATCGCATCATTCATTCTCCTAATTTAAAAAATTTTCAATCTCATTCTTTAAGGTTTCTAAATTATCTACTAATGCGGAGTGGCCAGTATCTTTTAAAACGACTGATTCAACTGTATGAGCCAAATCTTCATCAATTTCATCTGTCATTTGTTTGATCACTACAAAATCCCTATCTCCACTAAGGTTAAGAACTGGAATGGTAATTTGCTTTGCGCCACTCGTACCTTCTGAAACACCGTTATGACGATTACTAATATTAAAAGTATTTAACGCATGATACACATCAGCCAAATTGCGTTGGGTTAACATGTCTTCGACATATTCATCATATTTTTCTGAATCAGGTTGGTGATGAGTGTATATAACTGCGTTCCAAACATCTTTTAATCCATCACGATTTTTACTATCATATAAATATTGCATGCCAACTGTTCTTCCGTCTTTTTCAATATCATCAATTGTCACAAGTCGTCGTTCTAAATTAGCACTGCCATCCTCTTTCGTTGCAAACATTGGATAACCTCTCGTTGATGCGGAGCTTAGAAGAACTACTTTTTCGCACAATCCAGGATAATCTATCACAAATTGCATACATACGGCCCCACCTGTTGACCAGCCAACCAGTGAAAATTCATCCAAGCCTAAATGATCAACAACACCCTTTAAGTCATCAGAGAAATCTTTTATTGAAGTAATTCTATTTCGATATGTCGACCCACCAAAGCCCCTTAAATCCACAGCATATACTTTATATTTTGGGTCCAATACATCCATCAATAAATCCCAATGTTTTGACGATGTCATGTTTCCATGTACAAGCATAACCACTTCTTCTCCACCTTCACGTTCACGGTAGGCAATCGTTTCACCATTTGGTAAATTCACTTGTTTTAATGACATTAAAAATATCTCCTTCCTATTTAAATTAACTTTAAAATCATTATCCCCATCTTATCGTCGTTGCTCCCCATGCATAACCGATGCCTGCACTCACTAGTACGACGATATCACCTTGCTTTAATTTCCCTTCCTTTTCAGCAAGCTCTAATGATAAGATTTGATCGATTTGTCCAATATGGCCATAATGATCTAAATAAATTGATTGGTCTTCCCGTAAACCTAACTCATTTAAAACATAATCATGTGCAGATCGTTTCATATGAAGGATGGCTAAATAATCAATGTCCTTTTCGGTTAAATTACTTTTCACCAAACTTTGGTGGATGACTTTTAGAAAGTTTTGCATCGACTTTTGCTCTAATCTTGATTTCATACCAACTGGATCAGGGACATCGAAATAATACAAATCTTGTTCTAAATGATCTTTTGTTAACGGGTTTTTCGTACCCCCGACAGGAATAATGACATCTTCGGAAAATGAACCATCTGTCAGTAAATCTGATTGTAAAACTATATTTTTGTGATACCCTTTTTGTAATATCATTGCTCCCCCACCAGCAGCTAGATTAAACATAAAACGAGTATTCGCATTATTATAATCGATAAAATCACCATTACGGTAACCACCAGCAAGCAAAACAGTTTCTATAGAAGCATCAGTCATCATTAATGACTTTGCTAAATTTATCGCCATGATTGTCGTTCCACAACGAAGGGCAACATCAAATCCCCAGGCATGATAGGCACCAATATCTTTTTGCAGTTTAATCGCTGAAGTCCATAACGGATATTCTTTATATTCCTCACCAATATAAATAATTAAATCTATACTTTTAGGGTCCATATTCGCCTTATTTAAAGCCCTTTCAGCGGCCCACACGCCCATTTGAACTGTATGATCACCTTCACCCGGAATTGGCTTTTCGATAATTCCTAATTTTTCCCGAACAACATGTAATGGCAAATCCGCTTTTAATGCTAATTGTTCAGCAGTCATCTTTTTTTCAGGTAAATAGATACCTGTACTTACAATTCCTACTTCCAACCTATCCGCTTCCTTTCACCGATGATCAAGATTTATCCTTAGTAAATTTCTCCTTAAGTGTGCCGATAACACCTTTCGGGAAAAAGATAACAGCTAAAATATAGATGATTCCAAAAAATATAATCCATCTTTCAAAAAGTGGATATGTTTTTGCCAAATTAGACAAATTATGTTGAGCTAATTCAATAATAGCTGCACCAAATATAGGTCCAATCAATGTACCTACTCCACCAATAATCGTCATCAAAAGTGCATCTAAAGTAATATCAATTGCCATCACGCTCGTATTAACGAAACGAAGTGATACGGCATACAACGTTCCAGCAACACTTGCGACAACACCAGCCATGACAGAAGAAATGACTTTATAATAAACGATTTTATAACCTAATGCAGCCGTTCTTCTCTCATTTTCCTTTACTGCAATTAATACTGCACCAAACGGTGATGAAACAAATAAACGAAGCATTAAAAAGACGATGATGGTGATCACTAAGACAAATAAATAAAATGTTGTTCTGTCTGCAAACAATTCTGGTGCCTTAAAAGTAAATCCATCATTACCTTTCGTTAATGTTCGCCATTTTTCTGCCGCCACAAGAAATAATCCAGAAACAGCTAATGTAAACATTGCAAAAAAGTGACTTTGTAAGCGTAAAGTGAGAAGACCGATAAATAAGCTCACTATCCCCGCCAAAACCATACCAATCACCATTGATAACAAAAAGTATGGCATCGTTGGTTCGAATTTTTTCAAGATGATGGCGGTCGAATAAGCACCGATTCCAAAAAACATCGCATGTCCAAATGAAACAATTCCTGTGTATCCAAGTAAAATATCATAACTCATTGCTAATATCGCGAAAATTAAAATTTGTGTTAATAATATCGTCCATGTTCTTGAATCTGAAATAAATGGAAATACTGCTAGCAATATCGCAATGACTATAAATATAATGTAATTTGCCTTTAATTTTTTCATCACGTCTTCACCCCTTTACCTGAAAAATTCCTTGAGGTCGGAAAATTAATACAATCACCATAATAATCATGTTAACTGCCAATGATAAATCTGGTACATAATACGCCATATAACTACCAGCAAGCCCAACTAAAACGGCAGCAAACAAGGAACCTGGAAAGCTCCCCATACCACCGATGACAACAACGATAAATGCCAGTATCGCAAAGTCCATTCCCATTTCTGCATAAATGACGCCCGAATATGGTGCCATTAATGCCCCACCTAATGCTGCTAGGGCAGAGCCTGACATAAATACAAAAAGAAAAACCTTTTTTATATTAATTCCGAGTGCTTCAACCATATCTTTATTTAACACACCGGCCCGAACGATTAAGCCAATTTTTGTTTGTTTTAAAATATATTGAAAAATAGCAAAGATAATAAAGCCAACAACAATAATAAAAAAGCGATACTTAATAATTAAAACATCCCCAAATTCCCAGCTCCCAGAAAGAGCTGGTGGGACCTTTGCAGCAATTTGATTTGGACCCCAAACTACTTTTAACATTTCAGAAAGGACAATCATTAAGCCTAAAGTAATTAAAATTTGTTGGACTGTATTTCCATAGACAGGTTTAATAATTAATTTTTCAGTAAATAGCCCTAGCAGAGCACCTGTTAAAACTGCACAAATGATAGCAACGGTAAAGCTCGATGTTAGTGCATAAAACCAAACCCCAGCATAAGCACCCCACGCAAAGAATCCTCCATGTGCAAAATTTAACACGTGCATTAAACCAAAAATAATCGTTAATCCGGAGGCTAATAAAAATATTAACATTCCAGTCGCCAAACCGTTTACTGTTAAATTTATTAATAATTCCAACGTGCTAGCCCCCAATCTTTAACCAATTCCTAAATATTTTTGTTGCAATTTCTTATCTGCAACCAAGTCAACCATTTTCCCTGTTTGGACTGTCGAACCATCATCAATGATCGTATATGTATCCCCTATCTTGCTCGCCATTAAAAAGTTTTGTTCGACTAAAATAATCGTTGTTGCTTTTTTCATTTCCAATAATGCTTCCATCACTTTTTCAACGACAATTGGTGCAAGCCCCTTTGAAGGTTCATCAATTAACAACAACTCTGCCTCATTAACAAAAGCACGTGCCATCGCTAACATTTGTTTTTGTCCACCAGACAGTAATGCCCCATCTTTTTTCCAGTGCTGTTTTAAATCTGGAAATAATGATAATGTATATTCCTGTCTTTCCAATGTCACATCATCTTCTTTACGCATTGCAACACGCATGTTTTCCTCGACTGTTAATCCAGCAAAAATCGCTTGGTCTTCCGGAACATAACCGATTTTCATATTAGAAATTTCATAAGTAGGCTTGCTTGTAATATCTTGATCACGGAAAACGACTTCCCCTTTTGATGCGGGTGAAAGGCCTAACACTGTCCTTAATGTTGTCGTTTTACCCGCCCCATTTCTCCCTAGAAGAACACTTACTTCTCCTTGATGTGCTTCAAAAGTGACTCCTTGTAAAATATGAAACTGATTAATATATGTATGGAGGTTATTTGCCTTAAGTAAGACTGTCATTGTATAACCCTCCCAAATAAGCATTTTCAACTTGTTCATTTTTCATAATTTCTTCTGGGGTGCCATCTGCTAATAATTGCCCATTAAATAACACCATAATCGAATCCGATAAATCCAATATTAAATCCATTTTGTGCTCGATAAGTAAAATCGTCTTTTCGCCTGTTTCCTTAATATTTCTAATCACATCTAAAATAATTGGCACTTCTTCTAAAGACATACCGGCTGTTGGTTCATCCAAAAGTAGTATATCTGTATCATAAGCAATCAACATTGCCAGCTCTAATTTTCTTTTTTCCCCATGGGCTAATTGACTTGCAATCACATTTTTCTTGTTATCTAATAACACTTGTTTTAAAATTTCTACAGATTCATCAATTAATGATTGGTAGCTTTTAGAAAAACGAAATACTTGATAAAAGATCCCTTCCCTTGACTGGATGGCCAACCTAACATTTTCTACTACTGATAGATTGGGAAATACGTTAGTAATTTGGAAAGATCTCCCGATCCCTTTACGGGCCCTTTCAGAGGGGGATAACGATGTGATTGGCTGACCTTTTAAAAACACTTCTCCTTTAGATGGCTTTAATTCACCACTAATTAAATTAAAAAATGTTGTTTTTCCAGCTCCATTTGGACCAATAATTGATTTAAAATGTTTTTCCGGAATGTCACAACTGACATGGTCGACAGCCACCTGCCCACCGAACCGAATCGTTAAATCTTTCGTACTTATAATCGGCTTCAATTCGTTTCTCCTTTCCTTATAAAATAATCTCAAAAGGATGAGGGGAACTGCACCATGAACACAAATCCCCAAACATCCCTTTGCAAACTATATTGACAACTAATTCATAATTGGTGGTTCTGTTTCATCAGGTGTTAGCTCACGAATTAGAACCGGAACCGGATATGGTACTCCTTCTTGTTCTTCTAGTTTAATAGAATATAAGCTTTGTAGTGCCTGATGGTCTTCTTCCCTAAATGTCATCGTTCCTTTTGGTGTTTCAAATGACATTCCTTCCATGATACTAATTAATTGATCTGCATCTGTACTTCCTTCAGATTCTTTCAAAGCCTCTACAATCGCAATTGCAGCACTCATCCCACCAGGAGTAAATAAATCTGGAACTTCATCATATTTTTCCTTAACCTGATCCACTAACCAATCATTAATTTCATTATCAGGTAATGTATGATAATAAACTGAGAAACCTTCCATTCCAATTAGTTCATCCATCGTCATTAATGCCGGAATATCTGGTGCACCAGTTGAAATCTTTATGCCCTTATCTTGGAGCTTCATATCATTAATTTGACCCCAAGGTGAATTAGCACCCGCCCAAACGACAAATAAGTAATCTGGATCAGCTTCAATTATTTTTTGTAAATGGGAAGTAAAATCTGTTGCTTCTGGATCTGCATACTCTTCCGCAACTATTTCTGCCCCTAGTGCCTCTGCTGCTGGAGTAAATGCCGCAACTCCATCCCATCCAAATGAATAATCAGGTGCAAAAGTTGCTATCTTTACTCCCGGCCCAGCGATAGCAGCAGCTCCTGCTACAGCATCTTGAGATGAGTTTCTAGCTGTTCTAAAAATGTATGGATTAAATTCTTCACCAGTAATACTATCTGCTACTGCAGGTTCAACAATCATAATCTTTTCATATTCCTCTGCTAAAGGTAGTACTGCTAGAGTATCACCAGAACTTGACGAGCCAACTAAGAAGTCAACCTCATCATCTTCTAATAATTTTGTTGCTTTCTGTACTGCTACCTCCGGCTTTGTTTCAGTATCCTCAAAAATAACTTCAATTTTCTTACCTGCAACTTCCATCGTCCCATCCGTTGCAAATTCTAATCCTAGTTCAAAACCTTGGCTCGTTTGTTTACCATAAGACTCCAGAGCACCTGTTAAAGAGGCTAAAACACCAATTTTAATTGTGTCCCCAGTCTCATCATCATTTGCTTGTTCTGTATTTCCTGATTCTTCATTTTCATTGTTACTCTCTCCGCCCTCACTATTGCTAGCATTACTACAGGCGACAAAAATGAGTAACAGTACTGATAATATGGAAATGAGAGATATTTTTTTCCACATGTATGTATTCCTCCCTTTTTAAAAATGATAACGCTATCAATTTGACTATACATAAAATGAGTTACAAATTAGTTACAAAAAGAATAACGCCCAAAAATTTGTTTTTTTAGCGTTAATTGAAACATTCTATAGTAGTTTCATTCTGGATTGATTAACATATCATAAAGCTCATTTGTTGATTCTGAAGGCGTTATATTTAACTCTTCATGTAATGCTTCAGAACATTTTTTATACCATCTTATTGCTTGGGAACGTTTCTGCATGTGTTGATAGGCTAACATGATAAGTCGATATGCTTCTTCCCACGTTTTATCTATTTTTATTATTTTCTCCGCCCACTCAATGACTTCCTGATATTCTGCCTGATTAAGATAAAGAAAAGCTAGCCTTTCTATGAGCTGCAAATACTTCTCAATGATTCTTTCCTGTTCTTGATTTACCCATTCAACACCCATTAATTCTTCAAATGGTGCCCCTTGATAAAATTCAATTCTTTTTAATAAATAGTTAATATTCAATTGGTTGTTATTTCCTCTTAATTCTGATAGAGCCAATTGATTAAATAAATCAATATCACTTACAACAACCGCATCAGGGTTAAAACGATACATCGTATTATTGCGAATAATAAAAAACGACTGATCCCTCGCTTGCCTTTCAGGCTCGAGTACTTTAAGTAGGGCATTCATCGTTACTTTAAAGTTTCTATCGGCAGTTTTTTTGTCAACATCTCCCCAAAGAGATTGCAAAATTTCTTCTTTTCGAATAAATCGATCGCGATGAATTAAAAAATATGTTAACAGCTCTTTTGCTTTCTCACGTTTCCACACATTATTTTTCACTTTGTGCAGACCTAACTTTAATTGAAAAGGTCCGAGTAAGTTGACATAAATAGCATATCCAGGATGATGTACAAATTGGGTTAATTCCAATTCATGATTAATCTTTTCCATGTAATGGTCATTAGGTAAATAGGTATGAACCTCTGATAACAAAGGATAGATACATTGCCGGTCAAAAGGACCAAAAATCGTATCTTTTTTTAAAAAAAATAAATAATTTTCTTCAATACATATCTTCGAAAATCGTCTAGCGACAAATTTCAATTTCCTACTATTTTTAACTTTCGCATAAACCTGCATTAACCAAAAGGATGTGACCATTTCCCCATATAAATCACCTGAAATACGGAAATTTCTTTTGGCCTTTAGTAAATGATAACGACAAAAATTATAATCGTGATAATAAAAATAGATGATTGCTAAACTTAAACGAATTAATGCTGTCATCCAATCATCATGCACTTTTTCAGTCTCTCTTAAGGCAAATTGTCCATCATTTATCGCTTCATGAATGAGACCTTTTTTTGCCTTTAAAATAGCTAATCCCATGTATGGTTCGGCTTGGACCCTTGAAACGTTCATTTTTTCCATCATATCAATCGCATAATAAAAGTCCTCTTCAGCTTCCATTAACATAAAAGGGTTGGCAACAGATTTTGCAATCGCGGATCGCGTAAATGCAACTGCTTCAATAAATCTTGAGTTGACTTGTCTACCTATTTCAATTCCTTTATGTGCATTATTAATGGCAGCGTCTAATTCTCCCATCATCCCATTAATTAAGGAAAGCAATACTTCTGTTTCCCGATGTGATTCCGGCAACACTGTATGTTCGTAAATTGATTCATGGAGAACATGCTTGGCATCAACTAATTTCCCCATTCGCAATAAAATTCTAGCCTCGAGATTTCCTTCCTTTAAAATACTTTCAGGCAACTTTTCGGATTCAACCCAGTTTTTGGCATCATTGGCCCTACCCAAATTAACTAGGTTTTCGGCAAATTGCCTTTTCAGTAAGTTTTTCTCCTTTAATTTCATTTTTTTCGATTTTTGCGACCATTGAATCGCTTTTTTTAAATATGACTCTGCATAGGCGGGTTGAATCGTATCGAGAAAAATATGAGCAATTCCCGCGTAAGATCGACTTAAATAATAGGAATCGTCATTTTCGGTAGCTAATTCTACACATTTCTCGTATGCATTTCGGGCTTCTTTATAAAATGCTCGATATCGATGGACTTCACCTTCGTAAAAATAAAGCGTAAAAAATTGATTTTTATTAAATTCATCCAAAGGTTCATACAGTTCCAAGAACCAGTCAAATTGACCCGATTCAATTAATTGCTGAGCTGTTTTTACAAGTGTCTTACTTAAAAAATGATGATCCCGCGATTGTGACGCATGGTATGTTGCTTGCACAAAGTTTCCTTTATCATCATAATATTGTGTTGCCTTTTTATGTAATTGCATAAATTTTACCCGATCTAATTCTAACCATTTATTCGTTAGAAAACGTTGAAAAAGAGCATGGAAACGATATGTCCCATCCTCCCCCAAAGACTGTATAAAACCATGTCTGTCAATAAATTGCTGTAATGTATGAACACCTTCTGTTTGATAAAATTCCTCTATGAGTTGCTTGGAAAACGTCGGAAATATAGCAAATAACAAGAGCCACTCCTGTTCATTTTCAGTCCACCGTTTAAAAACTTCCTCAGATAAATAATCAAAAACATTAGCAAAAACGGGTTGCATTAATCGACTAAAAGCTTCATCAGCATCCGATAATTGTAATGCCATTAAGTTGATGGCAATCGGCCAGCCCTCTGTTACTGTTACTATTTCTTTTATCTGTCCCTCAGTTACTTTAAGATCAAAGTAATCTTCCAAATAAACAATCGTTTCATCTTCAGAAAAGACTAAATCTTCCTTTCCTAGCTCAAATAATTGTTTTTCCATTCTAAATTTCACTAAGTTTGTCCATTTCGGTTTTGACCTAGTTGCAATAATTAAATGGATATGGGGAGGAAGTAACGTAATAATTTTTTCCAATGTATAATTAATTTCAAACACATGATCTACTAGATGAAAATCATCCATTATAATGGTAAAATCATCTTGAATTTCAAATAACTCATTAATAAATAAGCCAATCCACTGTTGTAGATCTGCTTCCCTTAAAAAAGTTGTCGGTGACAAAAAATGTTTAAATGTTTTACCGAATGAACTGATTTCCTGTTGAATACTAGAACTCAAATAAGAAATGAAAGGAATAATACTATCATCTTCACTTGTTATTGTATACCAGCTATATGGGTTTTTTGAGTCTCGAAAAAACTGAGCAAGACCTAAACTTTTTCCATATCCGGCCCCTCCTTGTAAAATAGTTAACGGATATTCTGAAGCAGTATACATTTTTTTAATAAAGGAAGAACGACGCATATAAGTTGATGAGGGCATTGGCGGGATTAACTTTGATTTAATAATTTGTACTTGTTTCATTTCAATTCCCCCAAAATTATTGCCGTTTTTATAATATAAATAATATGACTACTTATTCATATCGGTTATTATCTATATCCTCCATAAGATCTCCGATAATTTTAGATGTTAATGGTAAGTCATTGACAATTTCCATGTCGATACCTAAATCGTCTAACAAAGGACCAATCATTATACCCGTTTTATAATTTGTTATAACGGATGACGGCTTACCATTCAATTTTTGAAGGAGTGCAATGAACATCATTTGTGCCTCCATTGGTTCCGGGGTCTCCATGCTTAAATCATGCTCAATTACCCTTCCTTCTCCTAAATCAACTGCCATCGTCAAAGTAGGTAATTGGGGTATGTCAGTTTCGTCATTTTCTTCTAAAATTGGTAAGTCGACATAGGCAATGACATATTCTATTTGATACGGCAACAAATTTTTAATTTTACTGATTCTTTTCAGATCTAGTTCAGAAATTTCATTACGGGTCTCAGGTTCTAATGTAAAAAGTTGATCTAATTCAACATATTTACTTTCAAAATTGAATATATCTTTGTTTTCGGATGGAATTCTTATGAGAATTTGATTGTCCTCCTGAATATTGGGCAAAATTAAGCCTTTTTTCAATTCATTTGCTACATACAATGTTTCACTAAGTGCAAAAATCATTAATTGAGCATCTTGATTATCCATAAACCAAGGAGAATAACCCGGTCTAAATCTGCGAAAACTTGGCCATGATTTTTTGCCACGGAATGGTATATCATACTCCCTAATTAAATGGTATTCTTCTTTTTCTAAATCATTTCTATCCTCAAAACTGAGTAGCATACTGTTTTGATATTGTAAAATGTCAAAACGAGAAGGTGCTTCTCCTTTTAAAATATTTGATAATAAGAAAAACCCATCATAATCAACATAAACGGCTAGTCCAAACATTTCCTTGGCACTACCTAAAATAGTACAATACATCATGGTTCCTGTAATCGGGTCTAAAACACCGATTATATCACCATCCCCCATAAACTCCCAAGGTTTTAAACGATGAAATTCTTTAGCCAATTGTAAAGTTTCTGGCCAAAAATCAAGCGAATTTTCTAGAGAAAAGTCTTCTATTAACTCCTCAAATTCATCATTAATTTCATCAATGATTTCCTGAGAATGTTCATAAGTTAAATCAACAGCACCACTAATTAATTCAAATCGACTATCTTCCTCTGGTGCTAAATTCCTTGCCCCAATACAAATTGGGTAATCAAGTTCAGCATCATCTTTTACTTTTTTCGTCAACACAATTTCATGCTGCCAATCATCACCAAAGTCATATATGTAAGTAACTTTATCATTAACCTCAATGAACCAATCATCTAAAAATTCAGTATCTTCATCATATTGTTCTATTTGAATGAAGGATGGTCCTTCATCTTCTATTAAATTAATTGGTGTAATCTCGTTATTTTCCGCTTTTACACCATTTGATTGCTCCACCCTATATGTATGTAAATGTGCTGCCTCCCATTGGAATGCAATTTGTAATATGTGATGTAATTCTGCAAAGGTTGTTTCTTCTTCCACCAAAATTTTACGCCAAACAGGGACACCAACATTTTTTAATGTTACTTTTAATTCATAAACCATCATTTCACCTCTTATGTTATTGAATACTTTTGTTATTGGAAGATAGGAAATTTATCTCCAGTTTCATATCCTCAAATTCAAATAAATACTCATGGTGATCTAATAACTCAATAATTGCATTTTGCTTCAATATGAATCTTACAACACCATAACATATTTCACCAAATGTATCATAAATTCTCCCCGCACTTTTAGTTCCCCGTGCGACCGTGCTGGTACTATTGGCAACATAACCAATTTGACCAACACCTTTCATTAATACAGCAATCGCTTCATCATCAAATTGATTTTCATAGTCTTTAGCAAATAATACGATGTTTCCAACTTGAAGTTTATTTGAATGCTCAAAAAACTTTTGCCCAACAACAGTAACGAAAACACTATCATTCATTCATAAAACTCCTTTATTAAACTTTTCTAATACAATCATTTATTAATTCTCTAAAATAAAATACCCCTGTTACTAAACCATTCCTAGTCACATTCCATATACCTACTATATCAAATAATATACGATAAGAACATCATTAATATTGCTTTCTTTATTGTTTAATTTACTGAAAAATGTTGTATAATTTAATTAAGAAACTTTAAATCAAATTTTAATATCATGTGTATTCATTATTAATTTCATTCAGATACAATGGAGGTTATCACATTGAATAAAGCACTATTACGAAGTACTACATTGCTAATTTGGTTAGGAATCTTACTTGTTGGTTGTAGTCAAAATAATTCGTCAAATGAAGGACAAGCCGAATTAACTGAGCTAGCTACGGAAGGAGAGAAAATTATTAAAACGAGCTGTATTAGTTGTCATGGACGTGATTTAAAGGGAGATATGGGACCAAGTTTATATGGATTGACAATGACTGATGGAGAAATGAAGGATATCCTAATCAAAGGAAAAGGGGCCATGCCTCCAGCAACAGCTAATGGGAAAGAGGAGGAAGTCATTGCCTATTTGAAAACCTTGCAATAATTTTCCCCAAAAAACAAACAAGCGAACCCAGTATGCTAAAGGGTTCGCCTTTATTTTTATTGTTCTGTCACTTCAAATAATGCACGAAGTGCTGGAATTTTTGTTCCTGGATGATCTTCACGATAGGTTAACTGTGGTTTAATATATAAATCTGGTTGAATTTGTTGTCCTTTATAAATTGCCGGATATATATCAACGATATGGTAACCGGGGTCACCAGCTGCAATTAATGGTAGTTTAATTGTTCCCTGTTCATTAAATCCACATACATACCCTACACTTGCGTTGTCATATGTTACACCCAATGCATTATCAAATTCAGTCCATCCAGAACCCATTATTTCAACATAAAATTGTGTTCCAGCCGGTCCAGATTCGGGTGAAATAGATACAATCGATGGTAATATTTTAAAATATGCCTGTCCATATACTTTATCACTAACCTTTATATCGATTAAATGAGGTAACCCACCCAAGTCTTCAGGTACTTCAAATGGAAATTCAAAGGAACCATTTGTATCAGTTTCAGTTTTACCTATTTCCCATACTTCTTCACTGAAGCCCTCAAACGATACCCGATCACCTTTCATCGTGTACCAATCAATAGATACATTTTCATTTCCAGGCAATCCTGTTCCCGATAACATCACCTCATCACCGACATTGCCTCTTTCTTTGCTTAATGAAATCGAAACTCCTTCTTCATTTTCAGGAGCGGGGAGTTCTATTTCATTTGCCGCTATTTCAGGTGGTTCTTCTACATAAGAATCGAGATTCACTGGTTCATCGTCTGTCACAGTAAAATTAAAATATTGCGTATCAATATAATCGATTGAGGAACCGATTCGATTTAAATAAGGTGAACCAGAAGCACCGCTTTCAATGGCTATACTATGATTACCTACATTACCAGATGCACGGATGATGGCTGTTGCCTTTCCTTTAGTAGAAACTCCCGTAATCATTCCGGTATATTTATTGTCATAATTCAAATGCCACAGACTGCCATACATTTTCCAACTTAGGCCTTCCCCAGTAACCGTAATTTCAGTGCCGATTGGTCCTGATTCAGGCTCCATTGTAAAAATTGTCTCAACAAAAAAGTTTGCCTTTGCCATTAATTGTTCACCTTGGTAGACCATCACATCGTGATCATCACCAAATCCCTCAGGAATGGTAATTGTTCCTGTCCATTGACCATTATTATCAGCAGTATCTGTTAAAAGCTCCACATCAGCTGGTTCATATGTTGTCCCGATAAAGGCATAATTATCTTCTAATAAATAAGCACCATCCATTTCAGACCAGACAACTGTTAATGATTCATTTGGTTTTAATTCGGTTGCGGTTAATGTAACTTCATCACCAATTCGACCACTCACCTTATCTAATTCAAGCTTTTTAACTAATTGTTCAGGAGTTTCACCATTTGCATGTTGACTACTATTATTAGAGCCACTTCCTGACGAACAGGCAACAAGTCCTATTAAAATTATAAAAGTAATTAGTATAGAAAAATGGAAATTCCTTTTCTTGGAGAAATTCTGCATGTTATTCAGCCGCACCTTCTGTACTTTCAACAATCGTTAAAAGAGATGGTTCAACATCGAATGGTTCATAAGTATACTCTTCTCCATCAACTTCAGCGACATATGTGTACTCAAGTAGACCTGTTGGAGCATCCTCGGCAATTTCATATGGAACTGTATAAAGTAAAGTACCTTCCTCACCATGAGGTCCCAAGGCCATGTCAAATTCCTCACCAGTGCCGAGAACAACTTTCACTTTTGCATCTTCAATGTTTTCCTTTGTTGCTAAATCCTCAACCTTTGCACGGAAAATCATTCTTTGTCCTTGTTCAAATCGACTTGTAACAACACATGGAGCATGTTCTACAGTGTGTGAAGTGATTACATCACCAAATAGGGCAACATCAGACCCTTCACTTTCTCCCCCAGAGTTACATCCGGCTAAAATAATAACTGTTAACAATACACTACCTATCACCATTAAAAACTTTTTATTGCTCATCTTTTTTCCTCCTTCTTATTTACCTTAGGTCATTATACGGTATTAAATATATTTACATATGATTAAAATCACAGTTGTTGTATTTGTCACCTAAATAAATATAACTACTAGTATTAAATCTCTCCCAAACGTTGACATGATAGGTTATAACAAATTATGTCCAAATTATTACAATTGTAAAGGATACGATCAAAATATTGTTTTCATATGTTTAACCATAAATTATGTTAGATTAGTAGGTTTAAAATAAAATTCCCATCATTTTTTTATTAAGATTAGTCTTCTAGTTTAAATTTCTTGATACTTTCATTTGATTCTTCAGCCATTTTGACACAAAGTTTTCACAATTAAAATCGCCAAATTCCTGTACCTATTTACACGTCAATTTTTCCAATTAAAAGGTTTAAAAAACAATTTTTACCCATTACTTATTTGAATTTTTATTCTGAATTTTTTTCTGTGCAGAAAAAATGATCATCCATCAACTTTTCTATTTAGGTGAATATCTTAAAATAATACTCTATAATAGAAAAATACCTATGACATAATTATAAGGTTCATAGATGATCTATTCTTTTATAGAAAAAAACATTATATTTTATCTGATCGAGGGATGACATGCGCAAATACTACGGGGAAATGGGACTAATTATTACAGCAATTGTATGGGGAAGCGGATTTGTTGCCACTGCAATTTCTTTAGAGAATTACACGGCTTATCAAAGTATGGCAATTAGGTTTTTAGTAGGATCGATATTTTTACTAGCCATTTATTTTAAGAAATTAAAAAATATTAATAGAGATATTGTAATAAAAGGGATTATACTAGGCACTATTTTATATACAGCCTTTGCTCTACAAACTGTTGGCTTAATTTATACAACACCTTCCAAAAATGCTTTCTTGACGGCCGTTAATGTTGTCATTGTTCCAATTATTTTATTTATATTTTATAAAAGACAATTAGACAGATATGAAATCATCGGTGCATTTTTGGCGGTTTTTGGAATTGGTTTAATGTCTTTACAATTCTCAGGTGTCATTAATCTTGGTGATTTCCTATCATTTTTATGTGCAATTGGTTTTGCTTTCCATATCATTTATACAGCTAAATTTGTTAAAAATAATGATCCGATACTGTTAACCCTTATTCAGTTAATGACAGCAGCAGTTATTGGATTCATGATACTTATTTTTAAAAACGAAATTGTCATGACATATGAACCTAAACCATTTTACGCCGTCATTTATTTAGGATTATTTTCTACCTGTGTTGCTTATGTACTGCAAACTTCTGCCCAAAAAATATTATCAGAAACTAAAGCAGCGATTATATTATCGACAGAGGCCTTATGGGGAATGATTTTCTCTATCATTATTTTGCACGAAATCATCACATTTAGAATGATGGTAGGGGCAGCCTTAATATTTTCAGCGATTATGATAGCAGAAATTAAGCAAAATTTATTTAAATTTAGGATAGAAAAAAGATAATATTGATATAAGAGGTTTATTTTACTATTTTTGATTAACACGAATGACTCGTGGAAGTAGCGCCAGCGTTAGACTTTTGCGAACGAAAGGCAGAAGGTCAAACGGAAAATTAACCTAAATAAATAGAGACAGGGACAAAACCAAAGTATCAGCCCCTCAACTACTATAGTTAATGCTCGTACTTGAACATTTTGCTATAAATAGTAGTAAACGAGGGAATCAAACCCTTTTTGTCCCAGCCTCTAAAAATATATTCCTGCATTTAAACAATCTATCTGAAATTTATTTATCGCTTAACGTAAAATCCGTCCAATGAAACCCTAAGTTTTCCCCGACTTCTTGTAAAAAAGCCCTTTGACGATCACCCAAATGATGAATGCCAAAATATGTATTAAATATTTCCAAGACATCATTCAGTGATTCTAGTTTAAGAAATTCTATTAAATATGCGACATCTGTATAATCATTGTATGGTTCTGGTCGGGCAGATAAAATCTTCATCGCTAATATTTGATCAGCTGTCGGTGTAATGATTGTCAAATTTTGAAATTGAAATAGTTCAATTTCATTTTTTTCTGTCACATGTTTTAACGGTTCCTTAATTTGTAAATGGATCCAATCTTTTTTTAAGTTAAACTCTCTTTGAATTTCTGTTAATATGCGATTGATTTGCGGAGAAGTCTGAAACAAATCATCGATATCAATCATACTTGAACGTCCATCCTTACAGGCCATCATTACTTTTCCACCGTAAATATTAAGATATAACTCTAATTCCCTTTCCACTAACTTCTTGTCTAGCCTTTCTAAAACTTCAACAAATAATTCATGGCCTATTTGTTCATTACCCACTTATAATCACACCTTATTGGTTGTTTTCATTACTCATTATAACAATATTTATGTGCAAAAGTCTTTTAAAATCACATGAAAAATTTATGAACATTTTAATTGACTACTAAAGTTGCTTTTTCCACTCCAAGTGACAAAAAAAGCGAAAAGGCTACCAACGGTAGCCTCATTTCCTTTGTAACTCATGTTTTTTAACAAAGTCGCTCAACACTTCCTTTAAATTGGGTGTGCCAATTTCATCCAAATCATAATGAACCCGAGTACACGGTTTTTCAATAGAAATGACTCTTGATAAATCAATTGGTGTGCCAATGATAACTACATCACAATTGGCATGATTGATTGTTTGCTCTAAATCCTTTAATTGCTGTTCCCCGTATCCCATTGCTGGAAGTACCTTTCCAATACCGTCATATTTTTCAAATGTTTCTTTTAAGGTACCAACTATAAATGGTCGTGGATCAACAAATTCCTTTGCACCTAATCTTTCCGCCGCGACGGTCCCAGCACCTATTTTCATTTCTCCATGTGTTAACGTTGGCCCATCTTCAACTACTAAAACACGTTTTCCTTTAATCAGTTCAGGGTGATCAACTGTAATTGTAGAGTCTGCTTTCATCACGATTGCCTGTGGATTTGCATACTGAATATTTTCCTCCACCACTTTTATCGATTGTTCATCAGCACTATCGATTTTGTTGATAATGGCGACATCAGCATTTCGTAAGCTCACCTCACCCGGATAATAACTTAATTCATGACCCGGCCGGTGGGGATCAAGAACAGTAATAGCTAAATCCTCTTCATAAAATGAAAAATCGTTATTTCCACCGTCCCACAAAATAATGTCACATCCATCAGGATCATTTTCCGCTTCACGCAAAATTGCCTCATAGTCGACGCCAGCATATATGATATTTCCCCGTTCAACATGTGGTTCATATTCTTCCATTTCTTCAATCGTACATTGATGTTCTTTCAAATCTTCTACTGTGGCAAAACGTTGTACCCTTTGAGCCACCAAATTACCATATGGCATTGGATGACGAATTGCTACCACCTTTAACCCCTGTTCCATTAATGTTTCAATAATTTTTCTAGAAGTTTGACTTTTCCCTGTTCCAGTTCGTACAGCACAAACAGAGATTACTGGCTTATTGCTTTTTATTCTAGTATGCTTTGTACCCATCAATTTGAAGTCAGCACCATGAGCATTAACAATCGCACTAACAGACATCACTTCCTGGTAGCTTACGTCACTATAGGCAAAAACACATTCATCTACTTGATTTTTTTGAATCAATGTCGCTAATTCATCTTGTGAATAAATAGGGATCCCATTTGGATATAAATCTCCTGCTAATTCACTAGGATATTTTCTCCCGTCAATGTCAGGAATTTGAGCTGCCGTAAAGGCAACAACATGATATTCACGGTTATCCCTAAAATATGTATTAAAGTTATGAAAATCTCGTCCAGCTGCCCCAATAATAATTACTTTTTTCAATTCCATTTCCCCATTCCTATTTAAGCTTACTATCTCTTAGAGTTAGGTGCATCATCACCTATTTTTAGTCCCGTTGAATATTATTTTATGCCTATGATTCGGTTAAATCAACTAATACCGTTTATCAACTGCTAAAATTTAACAATCCTGCTCGTTTAAACTTTTTTAATTAGTAATCAAATCCTTCTCCATATCTTATCTATTAGTAAAGTCGTCTAACAAGGTATTTTCGCTTCTACCCCTTCATTTAATTTCAATAGTTAAAACCTGCTTATGAATATATTTTGTGATATTCTTAGATTGACATATATTATGGGGGGATACTTTAATGGCAATCTTTCAAAAATTAAAACCTGTACTAATAAAGGATTTTGAAAATAGTCAGTTCAAAGCAAATGAATTACCGAATCATATTCATGAAATTATTAAGCTATCACAATTAACACCTGATGATTTAGAATCACTTAAGTTAATTGATTATTTAATGGAAGAACATGCTGAAACAATGGCAGACAGACATTATAAAATGATTATGGAATTACCACAAATTAAAGAAATTTTTAATAAATTTACTACATATGACCGTTACGTACCAGCAATCACTAACTATTATAAACAATTAACAAAACCAGAACTTACAAATGAATATATTCAATATCGGAAAAAGATCGGCAGAATACATAGTCATATTCAATTAACCGAAGAGTGGTATATTGGCTCATATATGCGGGTATATGAATACTTAATTCCATATATCACAAAGAAATTTTCCTCACGGCCCCAAGTGCTAGCTAAAATTTTAATTGCGTTAAATCGAATTATTACTTTTGATACGATTATCGTAATTGAAGCATACCGGGAGGCGAACGACTTTAAGCTAATAGATAAAGTTAGTGATGTCATGGATATTATTACAAACATTGATGAAGTGGGTCATTTAATGACAGTCGTTGATCAAACCGCTGAAGGAGCTAATGAGGCAAATCAAAATATACAACAATTAAATCTAACTGTAGAGGAAATTGCTGCGACAGCTAATGAAGCCTCAGAACAAACAAATCTAATGGTTGAACAAACACTTGAAAACAAAAAATTAGTCGATGCATCATTATCGGGATTTTTATCGATGATTGAAGATTTTGAACAATCGAAGGAAAACTTCCAAGCACTGACAAACAAAGTAAATAACATTTCTGAAGTAGTCGACTTTATAAAAAACATTGCTGAGGAAACCAATTTACTTGCATTAAATGCCTCAATAGAAGCAGCAAGAGCAGGTGAACATGGACAAGGTTTTGCAGTCGTAGCCAATGAAGTCCGAAAATTAGCGGAACAAACGAAAGTTTCTGTCGGTAATATTACAAATGAAATTGAAGAAGTACAACAAAATTCTGCAAAAGTAAACGCAGATATCGATTATTTATCAGAAAATTTAAACTCTCATGTAAGGCAAACAGATTCCTCCATGAAGGCAATTGACCACATTATGGATTACGTCGACAAAATAAAGGAATCAATTAATCTTATTGCTTCAATCACTGAAAGGGAATCAGAAGATGCCGAAAAAATTAGTGCGAAAATGAATATTTTACATGACCATTTTGAAGAAACAAGGAATTTAACACAATTAACAGGAAAATCTGTCTATTCAGCAGGAGAAAAAGTAGATCATATCCGTTTATCAACAATAAAGTCACTAAAAAACCCGACTAATGAGCAAATGGAAAGAATCGAGGAAACAGAGAAACTGGTGAAAGAATGGCTTAAATATAATGGAATGAATGAGTTTACTAATTGAATCCATTTAATATTCAATAACCCTCTCCGAGATAATTGAGAGGGTTGACGTTTGTATAATTTCACGGATACATTTTAGTTAAGTGATTACTATAAAGTTAGGGGACGTCTATTGAAACAAAATGAGGCTGGGGAAAATTTAAAATAGACTTCATTTGGTTTATTTTAAGTTTTGGGCTTTCCATTAATCTTTAACTAATCTATCTAATTCTAAATTTTTATTTGTTCTTTCTATTACTTGTTTAAGTAATTCTACATCACAATTAATATCTACACCAATAGAAGGAATGATTTCTTTTAATTTAGATTGCCACTTATCTTCAAACTCCTTGGCGAAATTATCTTTTAATACCTCTAAAGCAACAGTTGTAGATATAGATGCACCAGGAGATTCACCGAGTAATGCTGAAAGTGTATGATCAGAATCATTGACAATTTCCGTTCCAAATTGAATTATCCCACGCTGTTTTTCTGTATCCTTAATTACCTGGACACGCTTTCCAGCAATAACTATTTTCCAATCTTCAGATTTTGCACTTGGAACAAATTCACGTAACACCTTCATCTTGTCTTCCTTCGACATTAAAACTTGGCTAATTGAATATTTAATCAACGGGAAATTTTTAAATCCTGCAGAAATCATTGTTAACAAATTGTTTATTGTTAAATGTTTTAAGAAATCCAAATTTGAGCCGTTTTTTAAAAATTTAGGTCCGAACGCGGCAAAAGGCCCAAACATTAAAACCTTTTTCCCACCTATATGTCGTTTATCTAAATGTGGCACGGTCATTGGTGGAGCTCCTTTAGGTTCTTTACCATACGCTTTTGCATGATGTTTATTAACTACTTCTGGATTATCACAGTATAAAAACTCACCACTTATTGGAAATCCACCAATATGTTTACTCTCTGGTATTTTTGACTTTTGTAAAAGTGGAATCGAATTTCCACCTGCTCCAATAAATAAAAAATCTGCTTGATATTCCTCAATCGTACCAAGTGTTTTATTTTTTGCCTTTACGCCCCAAGTCCCACCGTTCAATTTTTTTAAATTAGTTACCTCTGTATTAAACTTAATAGAAACCTTTGTATCTTTTTTTAAAGCATAAATCATTTTCTTTGCTAGTTCACCGAAATTGACATCTGTACCACTATCAATCTTAGTAGCCGCAATTGGCCTATCGTTTAGATCACGATCCTTCATCATAAGTGGTGACCACGCTTTTATTTCTGAAGCTGTTTTTGAAAATTTCATTCCTTTAAATGAATGAATAGACTGTAGTTTTTCATATCGTTTTGACAGGAAATCTACGTTATTTTTCCCTTGAACAAAACTGACATGGGGTAATGGTTTAATAAATTCACTAGGATTTTCGATATCACCCGTTTCAACTAAATATGACCAAAACTGTTTAGATACCTGAAATTGATTGTAAATTTCAAGTGCTTTAGATATATTAATTGTACCGTTTGCCTCTTCAGGTGTATAGTTTAATTCACATAAAGCCTCATGCCCTGTCCCAGCATTATTCAAAACATTGGAGCTCTCAGTACTAGGAGCATTTGCACGCTCTAAAATTGTGATATGCCAGTCTGGTTCCAATTTTTTTATAAGCATTGAAAGTGTTGCACCCATAATACCGGCACCAATTAAGACAATTCTTTTTTGATTCATAAAGAATTCACTCCTAGAAAATCTATATCTATTTTTTTATTTTCAATTAACTTTGCTAAATAGTGTTATAAGGCAAATAAATTTCAATAAATATGTTACTTTCTTTTAATTTTGGTTATTCAAAACAACCTTATGACCACGTTTACGGGCAATTTGTTAGTCGTTAAACCCTCATTTCTATCCTACACCCCCATTTGAACATGATTCCAATTCCTTGATTCAAGAGTAATGCCTTAATTACAACCCAAACCACGTCATAAAGTAATTAGGAAGATACTAAAAAACAGCCACTATACTGAAACTGAGATACTAAAAAGGCGTCTTTAACCGACCTAATCCTTTATAGGGAATAAGGTCCCTATGTTTAGTGAATTATCCAAAAAAGGTAGTCATCTGGAATTGGCATATTTTTTCGTTCATTAATCTAACTTAGCTATTAATTTTCCTGGATTCATTAAGTTGTTTGGATCAAGTGCCTTTTTAATCAACCTCATTACTTTTATTGATTCCCCGTGTTGTTGCTCTTGATATTTCATTTTACCAACACCTACACCATGTTCACCAGTGCATGTCCCTCCCAATTTAAGGGCATTCTTAACTATATCCTCGTTAAAACTATTTGCCAACTTTAATTCTTGATCATTATCCGGATCTATCATAAGTAACACATGGTAATTTCCATCGCCAACATGTCCGAGAATACCACCATATAGGTCATAATTTGCTAATTTTTGAATTGCAAATTCAATACCGTGGGATAATTTAGAAATTGGAACGCAAACATCTGTTACCATCATTTTTTTACCTGGGGAACTGTGAATATACGAATATGCTAAATTATGACGGGTCTCCCACAGTTGATTACGGGTTTTATTGTCCTTTTCAAACTTAAAAACGTGACATCCTGATTGTTTCAGAATTTCTTTAGTAAAATAAATGTCTTGTTCTAGCCCTGCTTGGTTCCCATGAAATTCCATAAACAATGTTGGTGTTTCTTCATAATTAGTTTCATTTGTTTCATTTACTAATTTTATTGAGCGTCCATCAACTAGTTCTATTCTTGCTATTTGAATTCCAGCTGAAATAACTTCATGGACTCCTTGAACTGCTTGGGATATAGACGGATATGAGGCACGTGCTGCTACAATTGATTCAGGGATACCGTGAACATTCAGGGTAAGCTCTGTAAAGCATCCTAGGGTTCCCTCTGAACCTACGAAGAGCCCATTCAAATCATAACCAGAGGATGATTTCGCCGCCAAATTACCTGTATTTATAATCGTTCCATCTGCCAGAACAACTTCTAAATCCCTGACCTGATCCCTCATAATTCCATAACGGACCGACGTTGTTCCACTTGCATTTGTTGCTGCCATTCCACCCAATGTTGCATCGGCGCCGGGATCAACAGAAAAAAATAAACCATAATTTTTCAATGCTTCATTTAATTGTGTCCTAGTCACCCCGGGTTGGACCTTCACTAAAAAATCATTAGGAAGAATCTCGATAATACGATTCATTAAAGAGAAATCAAGCGAAATACCACCACTGTAGGGAATAGCATGACCCTCAAGGCTTGTTCCTAAACCAAATGGTGTTATAGGTACGGAGTGTTTTCCAGCAATTTCAATTATCTTACTTACTTCTATAGCATTCTTCGGGAAAACAACAACATCTGGGGGACTAAATCCATGATAGGACTCATCTTTCCCATGATGCGCTAAAATATTTGGATTTGTAGTTACCTGTTCTGTTGGAAATAATGAGATTAGTTCATTAACGTATTCCATTTTTTTATCCTTTCTTTCTCTTGGTCTTATAATGTATAAATATTTGTCTCGATACTTTACTTTGTAATCATTTTAAAATAAGGTTGGGCTTACTTTCTAAATCTACTTTTTTATCATTTTATATATTTTTGGACTGGTTAAAGAACATATTAATATAGGTAACTTAGAATTCATCTAAATATACTGGAATTAATTCACCTTTCCTTAATTAAACGGAAAGGTGAAATTTAGACTATTAGTTAATGGTTGAGAATCTTAGTTTGCACTAAAACGTACGATATTTTTGGTATATCTATCCATAACTTCCTTATTTGGTTCGTAGCCAATCCCAGTCTTAGCTGGCAAATGAATGAATCCATTATCAACTATCACTTCAGGTGAAATAATATCTTCTTCCCAATAATGTGCAGAACCTTCCGTGTCACCAGGTAAAATAAAGTTCGGTAAAGACGTTAATGCAATATTATGTGCTCTACCAATTCCTGATTCTAACATGCCACCACACCATACTGGAATATCATGTTTCATGCAATAGTCATGGATTTTTATTGCCTCAGTTAATCCACCTACACGACCAATTTTGATATTAATAATTTGACAACTTCCTAATTGTATTGCCTTCCTAGTATCCTCAAGCGAATGAATACTTTCATCTAGACATATTGGAGTATTTACCTTTTTTTGTAATGTTGCATGATCGATAATATCATCAGAAGCTAATGGTTGCTCAATCATCATTAAATTAAATTCATCTAGCCGTTTTAGTAACTCTATGTCATTTAAAGTGTATGCGGAATTTGCATCTGCCATTAAGGGGATATCCGGAAATTGCTCTCTTATTTTACGTATAACATCAACGTCATAACCTGGTTTAATTTTAACTTTAATTCGTTTACTTCCCTTGTTTACAGCAAGTTGAATACTTTCAATTAAATCGTCCACATTTTCCTTAATTCCAATACTTATACCAACTTCAATTTTATTTTTTGTACCACTTAATAATTCAGCCAATGTAAAATTTTCGCGCTTAGCATATACATCCCAAATGGCTCCTTCAATTGCAGATTTGGCCATGTTATTTCTTTTTATAAAATGAAAAATTTCATTAACTTCCTTGGGATGATTTATCTTCCTATCAAGTACTAGTGGGATTAAAAAATCTTTAATAACATGTAAATTGGTTTTTACAGTTTCTTCATTATACCATGGTGAATGAAATGCTACTGACTCGCCCCAACCCACATTACCCGACTCGTCTATCACTTCAATGACCAAAAATTCCTTATCCTGAAACGTTCCAAAACTAGTTGTGAAAGGATTTTTTAGTTTCATTTTCATTTGTCTTATGTTAATTTTCTTTATGATCAAATTAAAAAGCCCCGCTTCCTACTACCTTTTATTCCAATTACTTTCATAATAAATTGCGCTATCAGTTTAATATAAAGTAACTGTAAAATTACATATAGTAAATGTAATATTATCGTTGTATATCTCTTTCACTTTTCATAATAATGCCTTTAAACAAACAGGGCACTTATAGTTTAATAGTTTTAAGTAAAAAGAACCCCTCTAAAATTCCACTACCTCATCTAATGGGAAAATTGGTCTTTTTACACTTTGAAAATTAAATTTTGTGAAATCTAGTGTTGTTAATCCGGGTGAATCAACTGTTATTATTGCTCCACTTATTGGTTCAAAGGCTGCACGAAAATGTTGACTTGATTTTAGCCCAACTATTTTATAATTAGAAATATCTATCCCATGTAATATAAATACTTGTTCATCTAGGACCTGTGTTTTAACTGAACAAACTATAATGTCAACATGGCCTACTGTTAATCTTACTGATTTTCCTAAATTTACATTCAGTCCTCTCCACATTGGTGATGACTGAATAAACTTCCCATCGGTAAGACTTTTCACGTATGCATTAATTACCACAGGTTTACCGTGTAAATCATCGGTTTTTCCGCCCAAGCTAACATTTATCATTGTCCCAACACCGCTAGAATAGGCACTCTCCACGACTAATGGATCATATATAAACCCAAAACAACTTTTCTCAACATTTGCATTCAACATAGCCCTTAATAAATGCGTTCCATCTCCGGGTGTTCCACCCCCCGGGTTATCCGATGTTTCATTAATTACTACAGGCATTTCATCTCTAGAAGTTGCCTTCATAATTCCCTCTTCGGGCGTCAGTATTTTAGGCTTGAAAAGTTCCCTTTTCTCCCATATATCATTAGAAATACTTTCGGCGATAAGTTTTGCCTTTTCTGCATCACCATCTGTCGTAACTAATACTGATACTCCAATTTGTGAAATATCCGTATAAGGGAATCCATGGTAGAAAGTACAATCTATTACCTTTGATTCAGATTCATATTCCCAACACTTTTCATTTATATCCTTTGCTGGTGAATTATTTGTTGTTGTAGTTGGGATAATTAGTGGAAGATTCACTAAATGCATTACTGGGGAAATTTCCCCTTTAACTAATTTAGCAGTTAATTGTATCGCTTCTTTGCCACGATCATATGAATCTATATGAGGATAGTAGTTTACACCTACAATTAAATTAGTTTCTGTTACCATTTGATTGGTAATATTCCCATGTAAGTCAAGAGTAATAATAATTGGTATGTCATAACCTATCTCTTCTCTTAATGCCCTTAATAACGAGCCCTCTAAATCTTCCACATTTTCAGCTACCCCTGCCCCATGCATAGAAAGGCAAATAGCATCAACATCTTTAACATATTTAATAGAGTCAATTAGTTGTCTTTGTATTTCCAAATACGTTTCTTCTGTAATTATTCCAGATGGATAAGCAAAGGCGGAAAAGGCAGGTATTATTTGTATATTTTGTTCTTCACATTCATCTATCATACCACCTAAATAATCTAATACACCTTTATGGTTTTTTATAAGATTATCGCCTGTGGACCATTCAAACAGTTCAAATGTTTCCTTTGTAGTTTTAGTCTTTGCAAATGTATTTGTCTCATGGGAAACTTGACCAATGATAATATTCATTTTATTCCTCCAAGATTTAAGATATGTTTTACTAATCAAGTGAATTAATAATTGTATTTTTCAAAAAAAATTAATAAAATGGATTTACTTTCTAATGACCTTTCCCGGTGTTTCCCCATTAAAGTCCCCGTTTTCTACAACTAATTTTCCATTTATTAAGACATAGAAAATACCATTTGGTGTTTGTAAAGGATCTTGATAGGTTGCTGTATCTTTTATTGTTTTTGGATCAAATATTACGATGTCTGCCCAATTACCTTCACGAATAAGTCCCCTATTCTTTAATCGTAACAATTGTGCTGGGGCACTAGTCATTTTCCTTATTGCCTCACTAATATCAAATATTTTTTTATTCCTAGCATATTTTCCAAGTACCCTAGAAAATGTTCCATACAACCTAGGATGTGGTTTATCACCGAAAATACCATCTGACCCCACCATTTGCAATGGATGTTTCATACCATAAATCAAATCTTCCTCAACACCCCAATGAACAGTCATATTTACATTGGCATCTTCTTCTAGTAATAAGTTTATAGCCATTTCATCCGGATTGATGTTTCGTAAGGATGAAATTTCAATCATGTTTAGGCCGATTAAATCTTTATTTTTTTCTGTTGACACAGAATTTATAATAATATTCTCCCAACCACAGTTTAATACCCAATTTTCATAGTCCTTATTATGGCGAAATTCATGTTTAATTTGCTCCCTAATAGTTTCATCCTTTAGTCTTTCCAACATTTCCTTTGTCCCACCGGCATGCATCCACGGTGGTAAAATGCCATGGAAGACCGTAGAACCGGCTGTATAAGGATATTGATCAAATGTGATTTCAATTCCTTCTTCCCTTGCCTTGTCCATTTCAACAAGGAATTGTTTATATTTATCCCGGTTTATTTTCCCAGCCACCTTAAAATGTGAAATATGCAATCGTACCCCAGTTGCCCTAGCTACATCTAGCATTTCTTCTAGTGCAACTAGTGCATTAGCGCTTTCATTACGAATATGAACTACAAACACTTTATTATATTTTGCGGCAACTTCACAAATGGCTATTAATTCTTTTGTGTTAGAGTAGACATTTGGGGGATAAACTAATCCGGATGAAACACCCGTAGCTCCCTGTTTTAGTCCAATCTCAACTAACTTTTGCATCTCTAATAATTCTTTTTCAGTCGCTATTCTTTGTTCAAATCCCATTACAAGCGACCGTACATTACCATGTGGAACTAAATATGTCAAATTACCAACTATTGGTTGTGACTCTAGATATTTCAAATATTGCTCTATATCTTCCCATGGCCAGTCACCGATGTCACCATTTAATGCTTTTAATTGTTTTTGCCATAAAGGCTTGGTATCATCCGATACCGGTGCGACTGAAATACCGTCTTGCCCCAATAATTCAGTTGTAATCCCTTGTAAAGTCCTTATTTTATAAATGTCGGGTTTCACACAATATAAATCACAATGTGAATGAGTGTCTATAAATCCGGGACTTATTGCTAATTCCTTTGCATTAATCACATTTTTTGCTTCTTCGTTGATTAAATTATCAATCTTAACTATTTTCCCATCTTTTATTCCTACTTCTAATTTAGTTGGTGGATTTCCTGCACCGTCATATACTATCCCGTTCTTAATAATGATATCTAACATATATTGATATCCCCCTACTAAGATTTATTAACCAAGCAATTATAAATTTCCTTACCTATATTACCTATAAATACTGCCCCTTCATTATCTATATTAAATCCATCATCTTTACAATCTTTAGTAAAAATTGAAAAAACAACTTCTTCATTATCTACCTTTAATACTCCAACATCGCAGCGTACCGCGGTAAATGTACCTGTTTTGTTGGCAAGTCCTACACTTTGTTCCATATTCAATTCCTCAGCATATGGGTTATAAGGTATATATCTAGCAAATTGTGTTAGGTCTTGTTGTCTACTCATAATTTTTAAAAATACTTCTTTAATATCATTAGAAAACACCTTATCCTTTAGCACTAAATCTAAATATTGTGTAAATTCTTCTGTTGTTGCAACTGCTAAATTGTTAACATCCGTTCCAATTGCTTCAAAATCAATTCTATTAAATAATCTAGTGTGTTTTAAGTCAAATTTTTCTATATATTCATTTACTTTAGAGACTCCACCAAGCAAGTCAATACACATATTTGTTGCTGTATTATCACTTAGTATGGTCATAGCCATTCCCACATCTTGAATCGTATATTTTGTCCCCGCTGTAAATTCTTTTAATACCCCAGTACCCCCAGCCTGTTGTTCACCTTTCATTTCTATTAAATCATTTAGGTTATATTTTCCTTTCTCAACCTCATCCAATATAGCACCCAAAATAAACATCTTAATGGTACTTGCGGTAGGAAATATTTCACCCTCCCGGTGATTTATAATTTCATTGGAATTTATATTTTTTATTGAAAATGATACCTCACCACTAAAATCTTCAATTAATGGTATTATTTGTTCCTTATAACACCTTTTTAATTTATCCATATTAAATTCCTCCTATTGCTCAATATAGTATTTTTTTGTTTCAGATATTTATTATGTGGAAATATCTCCGATGTCTATACCTATTAAAACGGTTCATTAAAATATATGAGTTATTGTAACTAAATTTTGTCTAAGAAAAGGTAATTTTGTACAAATAAAATTCAAAACAGTTATTATTTAAATTTAATGGCCAAACTGATTATATATCCCACGATTATCAATAATGCAATAAAGTTTTTATTTTTGTCCTCTTCTAACTCACAAACTATCGTGGCAATTTATATTTACAAAAAGCCACGATTAGCCGTAAGTTTTTGTATTTCTTTGCCCATACATTCCAATAACAGTATGATGGTACAATTATTGGTTAATTAAAATTGTTGCTAGTTTTTGCAAGAAATTGCTTGTATTACTTATTTTAATCCTTCTATATTTTCAAACAACTGTAAAATACCGGTATCTTCCAAGTATTTATTTTCTTCAACTAATGGTGGTAAATTTATAGCAGTTGTTCCTTCCCCATAATAATCGTTAACATTTTCCTTTGTTAATACAACTTGTGGTGCAAGAGTAAGTTCTGGAGGTTCAACGCCATTTACAATTGCTACACCCATGGCAATTAAATATTGACCCCAATCTTCCATGAAAATGCTACCTTCAGCCACCCAGTTAGGATTTTCTCTTAGTTGTTTCAATGACTCTTCGCTTCCACCAATACCAGCAACCAAAGCATTGTCTTCACGACCGGATTCCTCAATTGCCCTCCAAGCACCCAAAGAAGAATCATCGTTAACCGTAAATAATAATATTTTTCTATCCTCCGGTAACGTTTGGATCACATTTTTCACTGCTGTATAAGTCGGTTCTAATTCAGATTTTCCATCAACTTGAATTAAATGATCTCCGATAGTAGTTGTTGTAGGCATTATTTCCTCGGGTTCAACTTTTTCTAGCCCCAATTCCTCCGCCACTGATATATAAAAGTATCTAACACTGTTATTTACCTCATAACCAGAGGTGGCATTCTGTGCAATGATCACTGTTATATCATCAGATTTCCAGCCTCTTTCATTTGCTATCTCTGCAACCACTTTCCCTGTATCATATCCCATATCTTGATTACTTAAATTAAACAAATAACTGTCAGGTATTGGTAAATTCACTGCAATTGAAGGTATTCCGGACGCACTAAATTCCTGTGACAATGTTTTATCCAGCCCCTCAACAATGTTATATTCTATAATTAAATCTGGATTATCTTGTATCATGAGTTTTGCGTTATTTAATGTTGTTTGAGCATCAAAATCGTTGTTATACATTTTTAATTCTATTCCTGCTTTTTCAGCAGCCGCCTTTACCCCTTTGCCTAACTGTACAAACAACGGGCCAGATTCCGTTACATTAGCATAAGTAAAAAAGAGCTTGTCACTATCTGAATTTCCCACTGTTGCATCATTATTATCCCCGTTATTACTATTTTCATTAGACTCATTATTATTGGAATTACAAGCCACTAAAAGTATTGAAACCAATAGTAAAATTAGCATCATATAATTTTTTAAATTTTTCATTTTTTACCTCCATATTTTGAAACCCAATTTTTAAAGTTATTAAAGTTAATAGCTAAAAGTAAAACTATCCCCGTAACAATTTCCTGATAAAATGCTTGTATTTGCATAATTGCCATACCATTAGTTAATGTACCTAAAATTAGAACCCCAATCATCGTTCCAACGATACCACCCTGGCCCCCGGCCAATGAAGCCCCACCTAAAACAGCCGCTGTAATAGATTTCAAGTGGGTTTCAGCCCCCATTGTCCCTGAACCAGCCATAAGCTGACTAGCAAGAACAATTCCGGCAAAGGCTGCTAAAGTACCACACAATACAAACACTATATTAATATTTAAATTAACCCTTAAACCTGCCAATCTACTTGCTTCTTGGTTTCCACCAATAGCATAAATAGAACGACCAAATGTTGTATAGCGCAAAATAAAATAGGATAGAACACTTATTATCAACAAAACAACCACATGTATCGGTATTCCCGATATTTTCTTAGCCAACATAGCTGCCTCTGGATTTTCCATTATTGTTGTTAGGCCCCCAGAAGCTAATTTTGCTAAACCTGCTGTAATTGATAACGTCCCTAATGTCGTTATTAAGGGATTAATTTTTAATTTAGTAACAAAAAATCCGTTTACTAAACCAACTGCCCCACCAACTAACAAGACTATAAACATAGCGAAAAAGGTACTGTATCCCAAATTAGATAATGTCACATATAATACAGCTGCTAAAGGTACTACACCACCAACTGATAAATCAAAACCACCAACAATTAAGGCAAATATTTGCCCAATCGATACAAAACCAAGAACCGATATGTTATCTAATACATTAAGTAAATTTGATTTACTAAAAAAGTTATCCGTAGATATACTAAAGAAAAGAATGATAATTATATAGAATATAAATAAACCTATCATTTCTATTCCTAGTTTTCTTTTTCTTAACATTCTAACGGGACTATAATTAGAATTTATTATTTTATTTATAAATTTTGTACCCATCAAATATTAACCTCCTAAGTGTCCTTTCAATCACTAGATGCAAGTTTTAGTGCATTTTTCGACCTTTTTTCCTCGCCTATTAATTCACCCGTTTTAATTCCATCTCTTATAATGATTAATCTGTCACATAGATCGATAGCTTCATCTATATCTGAAGTAAAAACAAGAATGGCTGTCCCCCCTTTAGCAATTTCTCTTAAACGTTTGTGAATTTCTAATCTAGCCCCTATATCAACACCCCTAGTTGGCTCTTGTAGTACAAATAACATAGGTTTCATTGCCAACCTACTTGATAAAAGTACCTTCTGCTGATTACCTCCACTTAATTCATCTACATTTTGATGGATACCTTCTGAACGAACATTAAAGTTTTTGGAAAATGATTGTGCATTTACTCTCTCACTATTAAAATTCATCAATCCAAATTTGGATAAATACTTAAGAATAGGCAAGGAAATGTTATTTTTTATTGAAGTATTCAGTACTAGACCTTGTTTTTTCCTATCAGGAGGTACATAAGCAATATTTTGAGACTTAGCATCTATAGGATTTCTAAACAGGTCCCTCTGTCTACCTTGAAGCTCTATTTTCCCGTTGATTTCAGAATTTAATCCAACTATCCCTTCGGCAATAACTTCAGCCCCACACCCCCTTACACCAAACACACCAACTATTTCATTTGAATAAACATCAAAGCCTATATTATTCAACTTTGGCAATGTGTTACTTGACCAGTTTAATAGTGAAAAAACCTTATTGCCTTTCATTCTATTTCCACTATATTCTGCCTTTATTTTTTCACTCTTTTGTCCAAGCATATGGTATATCAATGTTTGATGATCAGATAATTTAGTTGTTTGTGAGGCCACTAATTTGCCATTTCTTAAAACATCGACCCTGTCACTAAATTTGAATACTTCATCCATTCGATGTGAAATATATATGACCCCAACACCTTTTTCTTTAGATAATTTACTGACCACATTAAATAAATTTTCACTTTCATTTTCTGTTAAAGAGGCAGTTGGTTCATCCAACAAAATTATTTTGGCATTTTTCGTAAGTGCCTTAAGGATTTCAACTAGCTGTTTTTCCGCCAGTTTTAAATTAGTCATTTTTTCTTCAACATTTAATTTAATGCCGTGTTTCGTTGCCTCCATTTTTGTCTGTCTTAACATTTCATCATAGGATATAACACCGTTTTTTTTAGGCCACCTGCCCAACATAATATTTTCTGCCACAGTCATTTCCGGTACGTATGATAATTCTTGTGGAATGAAGGCAATACCATTGTTCAATGCATTTCTGGGAGGAAAAAGATTAACATTTTTTCCATCAATTGAAATTTCACATCCATCATTAGGTTCAATAACACCAGCTATAATTTTTGATAACGTTGATTTCCCAGCTCCATTTTGACCGATTATTGCCACTGTTTCACCGGCCTTTAAATGAAACGAAACATTTGTTAGCACGGTATTATTACCATAGGTTTTTGAGGCATTCCTAATTTCCAACAATAATGGCTTCAAATCATTCATGTTAATTACCCCTTATCTATATATTTGGAAACCCTAATTCGCTATCTATGTTCCGGCCCTAAATCAATTACGAACAAATGTCTAAACAAAGTATATTAGGACCAATAATATTTATTAAATGATATTTTCGGTACATTCAAATATGGTACTAGGTAAAGATAACCTTTGTATTCATTATTTCAATAATCAAGTATTATTTTATGTATATTCACCTAAGGAAAGCCCTTACAATCTCCCATTAAATTGAAAAGTGAATACTCCTTAAATTAATATAAAAAAGTGAACGCTTCATAATTTATTAAAATTATAGCAACTTCATTTGTTGCTGTCAATAGGAATTTAATTATTCTAACTATTTATTATTTTACAACTACCTGTTTATAAAATAT
>DKGO01000134.1 GCA_002453315.1 Caryophanales bacterium UBA6768
ACAATAATGGATCTTCGTTCTTTAGCAATTTCGTAAAGCGGTATTTCTTTTGTTTCTTGCTTTTCTTTTGGAATAATTTTGATTTTTTGCTTAACATTTTTTTCATTAACGGGCTGCAAACCTTCAAGTCCTTTTACAAGGGCTTGGATATGCTCTGGTGTTGTGCCACAACAGCCGCCAATTAATCGTACTCCTTGATCTCTTAACTGACGTGCGGTTTCTTCAAAATATGCTGGGTTTGTTTTATATACAAATCGATCTTCTACTAAATCCGGTAAACTTGCGTTCGGATAGGCAGATAAGTAAATATGCTCCGGGAGTGCAACCGACTCTAATGATTTAATCAGATGATGAGGCCCAAACCGACAATTAAGTCCCACGACATGAGCACCTGCTTTTTCCAACAGTTGAAAAGCCTCATTCAGATCTGTACCGTCCTGTAAAATTCCAATATCTTGAACGGTTAGTTGAGCAATAATCGGTAAGTGCGGGGCTTTTTCTTTAGCTAATTTAACAACGAGAATAAGTTCATGTAAATCATAAAATGTTTCCATTAATAGACCATCTAAGTCTTCTTGTAATAAAGCATTTAATTGTTCGTCGAAAGCAAAAGGAATGTCTTCAGATGTATATAGTGATTTCCTAACACCGGTAATTCCTCCTACTGTTCCAACAATAAAAGTGTCTTCATTTGCAGCTTTTCGAGCAATTTGAACCGCTTTTCTATTAATTTCATTTACTAAATGTTCATAACCATAGCGAGCAAGTTTAATTCGATTGGCGGCATACGTATTTGTTTGGATAACATTTGCCCCGGCTTCTACATAAGCTCGATGGATATTATAAATTTCTGTTTCTTCAGTTATATTTAAGTGTTCGAAGCAATGGTCAATTCCATAAGAATACAATAACGTCCCCATAGCTCCGTCACCGATTAATATCTTTTGTTCAAGTTGCTGTAAAAGGGTCATTTTACTTTTCTCCTTGCTACACTAAATGCTTGTGACAAATCTGCTTTAAGATCATCGACATCTTCAATTCCAACAGAAAAACGTAACAGTCGGTTACAAACACCGATTTTATTTCGAGTTTCTTCTGGAATTTCACTGTGTGTTTGGGTTGCTGGATACGTAATGAAGCTTTCAACACCACCAAGACTTTCAGCAAAAGATATAAGGGAGATCGCTTGTAAAAAAGGATCAACCATACGCTCATCTTCCAGGCGGAACGACAGCATTCCACCCTTTCCAGCATAAATAACATCTGTCACTTTTTCGTTATTTCGTAAATAGTCCACAATTGCTTTTGCATTCTCTTCATGCTTTTTCATTCGTAAGGCTAATGTCTTCATACCACGAATGAGTAGCCAAGAGTCAAATGCACTTAACGTTGCACCGATTGCATTATGGAACCTACCTACTTCCGCAGATAGCTGACATCCTTTCGTAACAATTAAGCCGGCAAGGACATCATTATGACCACCTAAATACTTAGTCGCACTGTGCACGACGATGTCAGCACCATCTTCCAGAGGTCGTTGAATAACAGGTGTATAAAATGTATTATCAACAATAAGAAGCAAGTTGTGTTTTTTTGTAAATTTTGCAATTTCACGTATGTTATATTCAATCATAAGAGGATTGGTCGGTGTTTCAATGAAAACGGCTACTGTATTTGGGCGGACCGCGCTTGTCAGCTGTTCAAGATCTTCGTGTACATATGTGAAGTCTAATCCCCATTTTTTCCAGCCTTGTTCAAATAATCTAAATGTACCGCCATATATATCCTCTGATACGAGAATGTGATCGCCTTGTTCGAAGAGTGAAAAAATTGTTTGGATCGCTGCCATTCCAGAACTGCAAGCAAAGCCTTCGTCACCTTTTTCTAAATCAGCTATCCCTTTTTCAAGTATTGTCCGCGTTGGATTTCCCGTACGTGTATAATCGAAACCAGTTGACATACCTAAAGCTTCATGACGAAATGCAGTTGATAAATAAATGGGTGCACTTACTGTACCAGTCTTTGATTCACTACGATTACCTAATTGAGCAAGTATTGTGTTGATGTGTTTTGACACTGTAATAACCCCCTAATCCAAATAAAAAAATCTCCTTCATTTAAGAAGAAGACTGTATCGATCTCCTTCTTATCTACCAAGTCATTGAAAGCTTGCTGGAATTAGCACCTTGCACAAATGGCGGTTGCTGAGGTTTCGTAGGGCCAGTCCCTCCACCTCTCTTGATAAGAACGTATATTAAGTTGTTTATAATATACAACAATGTAGAGTGTATTGCAAGGATTTACGGAAAGTAATCAAAAGGAGTTGAATTTTGTGAAGAAAATTTTACTAATTCATACAGGTGGCACAATTGCGATGAGCGAAAGTGAACACCGTGAAGGGATTCGTTTAAGTGATGAACATCCACTTCACTCACTTCAAAGTGAACTTGATTCACTAGCCTCCATAACGACAGAGCAATTTTCAAATTTACCATCACCCCATATTAGTCCAGATACAGTTATTGAACTTGCTCAATTTATTCATAAGCAGTTATCTGTTAGCCATTATGATGGGGTTGTTGTGACACATGGCACCGACACGTTAGAAGAGACAGCATATTTGCTGCAATTATTAAATCCATATAAACAACCGATTGTTTTAACAGGTGCGATGAAGTCAAGTAATGAGTTCGGTTCTGATGGTCCAAATAATTTGATAAGTGCTGTACGCGTAGCCCTTTGTAAGGAAGCTGTTGATAAAGGTGTTCTTGTCGTCATGAATGACGTTATTCATACGGCTACTTTTGTAACAAAAATGCATACGAGTAGTGTGGATGCCTTTCAAAGTATTGGAGCGGGCCCAATTGGAATGGTTTCAAAGGAAGAAGTAATATTTTTTTATAATATGACATTTGAAACTACACGACCAGTTAAGGAAATAAATAAAAATGTCGTTTTACTAAAATCATATGCAGGGATGGACGAAACTCTTTTTCATGCGTTTACGGGAAGTAGCATTGATGGATTAGTCATTGAAGGCTTTGGACAAGGTAATCTTCCACCGAAAATAGTAGCACCAATACGAAAATTAATTTCAAAAGGTATTCCTGTTATTCTTGTTTCTAGGAATGTGAATGGTATCGTGCAATCAGTATATGATTATCCAGGTGGTGGAAAAGAGTTGGAAAAACTAGGGGTTATATTTGCGAAAGGGTTAACGGGTCAAAAAGCACGAATTAAGCTTTTGCTTTTACTCCATCAGACAGTTGAACTAGAAAAAATAAAATTAGCTTTTTCCAAATGATAAACTAGCCAAGCAATTTGGCTAGTTTTTTAGAAGTAAGAATAAAATATATTAAAAGATTGACGACACTTCTTTGATTGCATCGTCTTGCATTAACATTTTTCCATATTCAATGACTCGATGACTTGTAATTGTCGATGTATCACCAAACTCAGCTAACAGGGCGATAAGCATATCATGATCAAAGCTTATAACCTCTTCTTCAGAAAATTTCATGTAAAACCGGTCATGATAACTATATAACGTACCACCTACAATACCTAGTGGGTGTAAACGCTTAGCAAGGGCAATAACATTTTCAAAGTTTGCAAACTCAAAGAATATTTCATCGCTTTCATCTAAAGTGACTTGCATTTCTATATAATCGTCCTCATATTGTTCATCGTCTTCATAAAAACTGTCGCTTTCCTTTGTCACAATAACTACCATCCCTTGGGCAGGTAGTGAGAACACTTCGACTGCAATCGGTCCATCAGCTTTAAAGCCAAGTTCGTCATCGGCCTCAAGCATCATTTCTTTAAACAATTGATGTACTTTAGGACCGTCCTGCCATAATTCTTCTTTTGTAATGCCTCTTTCTTTTAAATCATCATAAGTTAAAAAAATTTTGATTTTATTGTATGTTAATCGTTCCAGCCTCATGTTATCCCCTTACCTCCCAACCCCAAACTCTTGATACACCATATGAAAAAAATAACTTTTGGTGCTTAGTCACATGTATTAGCCATATTCTAACTGAGAAAAGTTTCGGAGACAAGCATAATATCTTTCGGCATCCTCAATTCGTTGCTTGAATATTCAGTAAATTTTTGATACAATTTAAAAAAGTTAAGTTCCCTTCACACATTTAACTAAAGAAACGGAGTTGAGTTGACGATATGGTAGATAAAAAAATAAAAAAGAAAACAATGCTTTCTTTTAATGACTTGGAATATAATCGTAGTCTTGGTTTACCTATTGAAGTTTTTTGTCCGTTATTTGATAAAACAGTTGCCTTTGGACGCATTGAAGCTTTATCAGAACACGGAGTTATCGTTAACCAATCCATTTACTCTAGTCATGAATACTTGTTCTTTGGTTTAACAAAAAAGAAAGTAATGCTATATTCTTAGCAACAGAATGCTCCTAATGTCGATGGAGCATTCTGTTTTTTAATTTAATTAAAGTATAAATAATATATAAAAATGAATGCGATAAACAATAAAAACAACCAAAAAACAATATTTGTTAATAATAAGTGATAGTTTCTTTTTTTCTTACGCTTTCTTTTTTTATGGAATTCACTTCTTGGAGGTAATGTTTGTCCTAAATTAAGTTCCTCTCTTTTGTTTGTTTCCTCGTCCATCGAACATCTCCCCTATCGCTTCCCCCATCTTTGTTATAATTACATTATAGCTTTATATTAAAAATTATACTTTATTTTATAAAAACAATCGTTTGAAATGCTCTGCCCCGTCATTACATATGTTAAGATTTTATGATATTCTTAACATATTCATGAGTTGGTAAGGGGGTTGCTGGTGGCTAAGTTTACAATTGTTGATCAAGATACATGTATCGCTTGTGGAGCGTGTGGAGCAGCTGCTCCTGATATATATGATTATGATGACGATGGGATTGCATATGTCATTTTAGATGATAATAAAGGAATCATTGAAATTCCCGAAGAATTATATGATGACCTTGACGATGCTCAGGAAGGTTGTCCAACAGATTCAATAAAAGTTGCTCAAGAACCATTTGATGGAGACCCATTCAAATATGAATAATTTTTCGATATACGATCCCTCCGTGTGTTGAGGGATTTTTAATTATTGTTTCGTCGTTTTTTATTAGATTGTTGTTTAAGCGCAATCTGTATAAACTGCGCGGTAGCTTAAAAGTAAAGGTAAGCGT
>DKGO01000112.1 GCA_002453315.1 Caryophanales bacterium UBA6768
ATTAATGAATGGTATTGGAACTTTACTCTATTTATTTATTACAAAAGGAAAAATTCCTGCATACTTAGGATCAAGTTTTGCTTTTATATCCCCTGTTCTCGTTGTGTTAGATAAATTTAACGGGCCAGAGGGATATAGTTATGTATTAGGGGGGTTCCTAGCAGTTGGTATTGTGCTAACGGTCGTTGGTATTATAGTAAAATTTGCTGGGGTCGGTTGGATTGATGTTATTTTCCCACCTGCAGCGATGGGGGCAATTGTAGCTGTTATCGGGTTAGAGCTTGTTCCAGTTGCCGCTGAAATGGCTGGTTGGATTCCAGGGGCTGGCGTTGATCCGGCTGAATGGACAATGGACCCAACCCATGCATTAGTTGCTGTATTAACATTACTAGTCACGATTGTGTTTTGGGTGACATTACGTGGATTTTTAAAAATTATTCCTATTTTACTTGGAATTGTGACAGGTTATATTATTGCATATTTTTTCGGTTTAGTTGAATGGAAAGCCGTACATGAGGCAGCATGGGTGACAATGCCACAGTTATATGCCATGAAATTCAATTTATCGGCAATCATAATCATCATTCCAGCAGCACTTGTTTTAATACCTGAACATATTGGGCATTTATTTGTAACAAGTAACATTGTTGGAAAAGATTTAATGAAAGATCCGGGATTAGATCGTTCTTTTGTCGGTAATGGTATTTCAACTATTCTATCAAGTTTCTTCGGTTCAACCCCGAACACGACTTATGGTGAAAATATTGGCGTTCTAGCGATTACGAGAGTGTATTCTACTTATGTGATCGGAATTGCTGCTATATTTGCAATGATTCTATCATTCTCTGGTAAACTAGCAGCAATCATTTCTTCCATTCCTGGGCCAGTCATGGGTGGTATTTCACTATTATTATTCGGTATCATTGCCGCTAGTGGAATTCGAATGCTCGTTGAAGCTAAAGTGGACTATTCCAAGTCACAAAATTTAATTTTAACGTGTGTCGTCTTAGTGATCGGGATTAGTGGTGCAACAATTAATATTGGTGAAGTCGCTCTGACCGGAATGGGACTAGCAACGATTGTTGCCATTGTTTTGGGTCTGTTTTTTAAACTGTTAGACATTTTCAAACTATCAAATGAATCCTAATTAAGTCACTTGAAAAAATCCGTTGATATTTAAATCCTATCGTTACTGTACAAATTATTAACGACAGGAATGTGATATCAACGGTTTTTACTTTTTATCTTATAAAATTAACTCAGCTTCTGCAAATGTTTGTACATCAGACATTTTAAAATTATACTAGTTAACAAGCAGCAGTAAAACGGTGGTGACTTGAAGATGACCTGGGACATTCTGAATATTATCGGTACGATTGCTTTTGCATTAAGTGGTACGTTTGTCGCCATGGAAGTAAAATATGATTTAATGGGTATTTACATTTTAGGATTCGTCACTGCATTTGGTGGTGGAGCCATCAGAAATTTACTTATTGGAGTTCCCATTACAACCCTATGGGAACAAGGAAGTTTATTTCTGATTGCCTTTGTCATCATGACCATTACATTTTTCATTCCTTCTTTCATACTTCATACGTGGCAACGATGGGGAGACTTTTTTGATGCGATTGGGCTTGGGGCATTTGCTATTCAGGGTGCTATTTTCGCAGCAGAAATGAACTTGCCTATAAGTGCAGCCATCGTTGCAGCAGCACTTACAGGGACTGGTGGTGGCATGATTCGAGATATTTTAGCCGGTCGAAAACCATTGTTTTTAAAGAAGGAAATCTATATTTTATGGACATTGCTAGCCGGTATTCCGGTTGGTCTTGGTTTTATTCACTCAACTTCCGGTTATTTAATCATACTTGCCTTAATTGTTTTCTTTCGGATGTTGTCGCTTCATTTTTCCTGGTATTTACCACATAGGGAAATTGTTAAAAATAAAAGATAAGCAAAAATTAGTTTTGACTTTAACATATGGATTTTCCCCTTATTTTTACTAGCGATTTTTCAAAATAATTGCTACTATTAATGATAGAAATGAAGAAATTTGAATAATACTCACATTGAATAGATGACGATAAACGACAACTTTCGATGGCTATATATCAGGAGGAATTAACATGAAACGACTCGTATTTTTAATGATCGTATTATCGATATTTTTAGTAAGTTGTTCCGGTAAGGCATATGATGAGGCATTAAAAAAAGGATATGATTATTTAGAAAATGCGAAATATGCAGAGGCTTCTGAACAATTTACCATCGCATTGGAGAAAAAAGAAACAGAAGAAGCGGAAAAAGCCCTTCGCGTTTCCGATGCCATGTTTGCCGGTTGGGATGCAATAAGGGCAGGTACATTTAATTCAGCAGTCGAAATTGCTCATAATATATTAATCGATAATAAAGAAAATGAAGCCACACGCATCGTAGTGAAAGATGCTGAGGATCTGCTTGAACAAGCTGAAGAACTATTAAATTTATATAACGACATTAAATCAAAAATAGATGAAGCCGACTTATTATATGATAATCATAGTTATGAAGATGCCCTCGTGATTTATAAGGAAATAGCAGAAATAAGTCATGATCATTTTGTCATCGACAATTTAATCGCGGATGCTAAAGAGAAAATTTCCGAAATAATGGCGTTGATTGATGATGAAGATTATGATGTTAATGGTGAAAGTGACGGTGAATCCGATAGTCCCGATTCAGGAGAAAAAGATGGCACAGAAAATGATGACGACCCAGATAATACAATTGATAATAATGGATCATCGGGTGAAATAACGAAGGCAAACGCTGAAAAAATTATTCGCCAAGGTATCGGTGTTCATGATGAGGTTAATGTCAAAGTTGATCATGAGGATGGAGATTTTTATATTATCCAAGTGTTTGAAGTAGTTGGTGAAGGTGAAGGTAGCCATACGGCTACATGGGGCTGGTATAAAGTAAATAAAAAGACTGGGGCTTGGGAAGAAGCATTTTAACTTTTAAGCATAGCTGATCTATCTAATATTTGGATAGATCAGTTTTTTGTATAAGTAATTTTTTCACATTTTGAACGCAAACAATCATCACGGAAACTTAGAATAAAACAACATCAATTTTTCTTCCTAAAAGAATATCCTGATGGGATGATTATTGGAAAAAGAATTTTAAAACATAAATACCTATGATACACTTAAGTAACTATTAAAATTTTAAAATGGAATTAATATTGATGAAGAACGGAGAGATATCGTGGAAAAAACTGTTAAGGAATTTCATTTGTCATTTCCAATAATAGTGTTATTAATCAATATTTGTTTTACTTTCATTTTAATGAAAGAATTATCGGCAGGTTCTGCACTACATTATGGCTATTTGAGCTCCTTAACTCCAGGATTTAGCATTGCATCGTTTGTATACATTAGAAAATTTAAACATGATACCCTTTTGATACGGATTTTACAAGGGTTAAATTTGCTTTTTATTGTTATACCAATTGTCGTTATTATATACTTAGCGTCGCTTATTACTTGATGCCGCCTTTCACTAATCTCCTAAAACATCCATTGAACAAAAGTGACTGTGAGAAATTCCGTGCGCAAATCAAATCCTCCCTTTTCGGGTTCAACTACTCATTTCCTTTCATTCCCAAGCAAATGATGTCGATGAACATAAACCGCTGCCTGTGTTCGGTCACTTATTTCTAATTTTGATAAAATGTTACTGACATGTGTTTTGACTGTTTTTATCCCAATGAACAATTTTTCACCAATTTCTTGATTTGTTAAGCCATTACCAATACATAGTAATACTTCCATTTCTCGTTCTGTTAAGTCATCATGTAATTTTGTTTCATTACTTCCACGAACATTTGTTAAGACCCGACTTGCCACCTTTGGTTCAATAACATTTTCACCTTGATGGGCTTTTTTAATGACGTTAACAATTTCTTCAGCCGAGGAAGTTTTCAATATATAACTGAATGCTCCCGCTTCAATTGCGGGAAAAATTTGTTCGTCATCATAATAACTCGTCAAAATAATGACTTTGCAATGGGGTAATTCAGCCATAATTTTTTGTGTTGCATAAATCCCATCACCATTTTCCATCTTCAAATCCATTAATACGACATCAGGCTCTTCCGCTAAAACGAGTGCGGCCCCGTCATTTCCACTTGAAGCTTGCCCAATAACTTCAATCTCTTTATCCGTTTTTAAATAAGCGATAATTCCTTTTCGTACAATATCATGATCATCCACAACAACGACCTTAATCATGTATGCTCCCCCCAACAATCATTTAAATTTATAAAGGAATGCGAATTGTAATCATTGTACCCTCATTCACATTTGAACGTATCGTACAAATTCCACCTAATTCCTCACTACGTTCACGCATTGTTTTTAATCCTAAAGATGATTTATTGAAGTGTTCATCAATTTCAAATCCGTCTCCATTGTCCTGTAATTTTACGTTTAATTCATTGGATTGTTGTATAATTGACAATTTAATGACTGTTGCATTGGCATGACGTAATATGTTAGAAAATCCTTCTTGAATCATTCGAAATACATGTTCCTCGATGATTTCTGGTAACTCCAGCCCCTGTGAAATTTTCACTTCAAACGTTAAATTACTTTTCGCTTCTAATTCCTTAATAAGGCTTTCAACGCCATCTGCTAATGTTTTGCCTGATAAGTAGACAGGTCGTAAATGAAGTAACAATGCACGCATTTCTGCTTGCGAATGATAAGCCGCCTCGACAACATCTTGTAACTGTTCCTTAGCAAGCTCTGGATGTTGATCGATTTGCTTAATAATCGCCTCTGACATCATCGTAATCGCAAACAGTTGCTGACTAACAGCATCGTGAAGATCTCTAGCAAGTCGTTGTCTCTCTTCAATGACTGCCGTTTTATGAGCCTCTTTTGAAAATGCTTCATTCTCTTCTGCCATTCGTTGCAATGAACGAACGTGTTTTTGCATAATCATTCCTAATCGATTTAACTCATCTGTTACCCTTGTCAATTCATCCTTATGATGGACATCGATTCGATAATGATAGTTTCCGTTCGCAAACTGGGAAATTAAAGCCGACATTTCATGAAGTCTTTTAATATGAAAACTACTTGAGTGGAATCCAATAATTATGGCTAGTATCGTTCCAACAAACACATAGATTCCAATAATTAAAAATATTTGATTTAACGTTAACCACATAACATCGGTCATATAATTTAAGCTGTACATGATTATTGTTAACATGATTGTCGTTAAAAGAACGCCTTTTAAATGAGAACGAATGAATTGAAAGCGAAGACTGAAAAATTGATTTTTCATCATAAACGACTCCTATACCCGATCAACACGGATACTTCCGGCTGTTAAATTTAATTGAAAATCTAATTTTTGTTCGGCTGCATCAAACCCGTCGGTTTCGAAAAACAAATGACGATTCACACCACCGACAGTGCGGGAATTCACTTTTAACTCTCCAGCTTTCACTTTACCATTTACCCGAAACTCGACCTCTTCTGGGATTAAAATATGAATATCCCCGGCTAATGCTTTAATGAATATCGGAATTTCCTTTTCCGGAATATAAGCCTTCGTAAAATCAAAATAAAAATCACCCGCTAAATTATTTAAATGTAGCGGTTCTACTTTCCAATTTTCCTCACTATACTCGTAATCTCCGATAGAAAACATCGATGATTTTTTATGATGTTTCTTGCCATGCCTTCCAACTTCTTCTTCGTAATAATGACGATGATATTTCCCTTTCTTTAATCGTTTACTTTTATATTGCGAATGAATAATAATTGTTAATCCGATATAAACAATCACTAAAGGCCACAATTTATAAATATCTTTAAAAGCAAATTGGATCACAGCAAATCGATCAAGCATTAATAACGAACCAAAAATAAGGAAGAAAGAACCCAATACTAAACTGCCATCGTTCCCACGGATTCGGTCAATCATCCATTTTAAACCGAATATAATAAATAATGCTGGATAAGCGTAAAGCCAGATTGTTCCCATATTAAATGAAACTAACCCCAAATTTTCTATAATTAACAGTGCACCAAAGGCAATAATTAGAATAGCTAGCATATACCGTCCAAAATGTTTCATCATTCCATTCCTCCATTAAAATTTCCAAACAGAGATATTTTCCACCGTATTTTTGTTAAAATGAAATTTTTCTACTGGTGAAAATTTCTGTTAGTTTTATTGATAATTCCATTCACATCATTAAAAATCCCCTTCTTTGAATCTAATGCCATCATATAATTTATCACAAAGAAGGGGAACAGTCTTAAGTATGTTTTTATCTCCGTCTAGAGACTGAGGTTTTAAAATGGAAGATCATAAAATCCAATCACATTTATACCGTTTTTTGACGTTTTAGTTGAATGAATTCATATAAATAAATCATCCCAATGAAGCAAAAATAACCTAACACATAACCTGTCACAACATCTGTTAAATAATGAACATTTAAAAAAGGCCGACTCATTCCAATGAAAAGAACGAGTAATGCAAAGGAAGATTGAACAATCAGTTTAGCACGTGTTGTGGAAAATTTTTTGGCTACAAAATAGGCTAACAATCCGTAGCAGACAATTGACACCATTGCATGACCAGAAGGATAACTAAAGCCTTCTGCATCTAAAACAGCCGAAATACTCGGTCTCTCTCTTTCAACAAGACCCTTAATTAGGGTGTTGAGGATATGAGCACCTAGTACACCAAATCCAAATGTCACAGCTGGTACCCAGTCCCGGAAGGCAAACCCAATGACAAATACCATGATGACAACAAACGGCTTAACAAAATGTTCTGATCCAAGCTCTGTCATCCACCGCAAAAATGTATACACAAATGTGTCAGAATAAACTGCAGCAACTTGTTGCATCCACAAATCAATTTTTGGTATGTCACCATTTAAAATCATGACAAACCAATTAATAACGAAATATAAAACAGTAGCTAAAAATACTAAATAAATATAATAACGTTTTTTCATAATTTTTAACCCTCCCGTAACCACCATGGCACTCTTTATTATTTTCTATCATAACCTAATCTGTAAATATATGAAAACGTTTTTGGACATACTATACTTTCCCCATTCACTTTTTAGCATTTTTACAACCTTATGATTTAGTTAGAAGTCCTTTTATAGTTTCAGCTATTTTAAATATGGGAATGGTAACGATAAATTGGGAAATGTTTTCATATAATTAATTGGGGTGATTTTTGGATGAATATTATTTGGATGTTAATTGTTGGTGGATTAATTGGTTGGTTCGCTGGAGTCCTTATAGGAAGAAATGTACCTGGTGGGATTATCGGTAACATTATCGCAGGTGCGATTGGGAGCTGGGTTGGCACATTTTTATTAGGTGAATGGGGGCCAAGTTTAGCCGGATTTTATTTATTACCATCATTAATAGGGGCTATTATTTTTGTTGCGATCATCGGTTTCATCGGAAAAGCTGTTCGCTAAAAAATTAATCTCTTTATCTGTTTTTATATGGTAAAATTGTATTAAGATGATAGATACGAGGGGGCTTATTTATGTGTGATACAGTTGTTGCTTTAGGTAATACAACGAAAGATGGTGCTATTATTTTTGCTAAAAATAGTGACCGTCAACCAAACGAACCATTATTACATGTTCGAATCCCAAGTAAAACCTATCCTAACCATACGACACTTCGATGTACCTACATCGATATTGAACAAGTAGAAGAAACGTATGAAATTTTTATTGCCAAACCTTCTTGGATGTGGGGCTGTGAAATGGGTACGAACGAACACGGGCTTACGATTGGTAATGAAGCCGTTTTTACTAAGGAAAAGGTAAACAAAACGGGTCTATTAGGCATGGATCTTGTGCGATTAGCATTAGAAAGATGTCAGACGGTCGAAGAGGCAATTAATTGTATCACTTCATTGCTAGAAAAGTATGGTCAAGGTGGAAATTGTGGCTATGAAAAACCTTTTACTTACCATAATGCCTTTTTAATTTGTGATAAAAATGGTGCATGGGTATTGGAAACAGCTGGCCCTTATTGGGCAGCAGAAAAGGTAAGAGATATTCGGGCTATTTCCAATCGACTGACGATTGGCGAAAACTTTGATTTGTCCCATCCAGAACTTGTTTCCCATGCCATTGAAAAAGGCTGGCATAAAGAAGGAGAAACTTTTCATTTCGCAAAAAGTTATAGTGATTTTCTTTTTACAAAATTTAGTGGCTCTAAGGAGCGATCTAGCTGTGCAGCAGAAATGTTACGAGCTGAAAAAGGTACCATTACCCCAGCTACAATGAAGGAAATCTTACGATCTCACCTTGATGCTTCAAAGGACGTTCATATTAATGCTTTTTCTGTGAAAAGTATTTGTATGCATGCTGGATTTTTTTACGGTGACCAAACGACAGGCAGTTACATGATATCATTAAAAGAAAATCAGCCGATAACTGGATGGGTTACAGGTAGCTCAACAGCCTGTATTTCTATTTTTAAACCAACTTATTTTTCTGAAGGTCCACGGAATTTCTTTTTTGAAGATGAAGAGGCTTCATTAAATTATTGGTTAGAACGTGAACAAATCCATCGTTCATTAATGAAGGCCCCTGGGGAACTAGTTTCTAGTTATACTGCGGATAGGCTTGAGACCGAAATGAAAATTAATGCATTAGCTTCAGATGGGGAATTTGCGAAATGCTGGAAATTAGAAGCAGATTTTGTCAAAAAATATTCGGGATTACTTGAACCATATGAAAACGAACCAGTAAAAGGTGGCATATACTTTAAGTCTTATTGGAAAAAACAAAATCACCAGTTGCTAAAAAATCATGAAGCATTTTTTTCAAAGGAACCAGTTCTAGGTTAACTTATATTATTTGGAATGGGTAGAAATTGTCGTTGTCGACAATTTTACCCTTACAACTACAAAGGGATGTACAAACAACCTAAGTCGTCATACATCCCCTACTCTAATCCCTGCAAACCTGCTTATTTTTGCAGTAAGGAATTCCTTATCCCAATCGCCTGCTCAGGGAAATCTGTAATGACCCCTGAACTCCCAGCTTGCATTAAACCGCCTATCATCTTTCCATCATTAACCGTAAACACTCGAACTGGACAGCCACTTTTTTCCGATGTAGCAATTAATTGTGGATCCACTCCATCAATGAACGGATGAATAGCTGTTGCACCAACCGTCTTTGCATAATTCCACGGTTCGTATAATCGTTCCATATATAAAATCGCTGTTTCTATTTCTGGATTAAGATCATGGATCTTTTTCAACGCTTCATGATTAAAGGATGAAATAACGACCCGCTCCGATAAATCTCTCTTCTCAATTTCTTGTAACACTTTTTCCTCAAAATTAACGTAGTCAATGGCGACATACTTCAACTCAACATTTAATAACAAATCTGTTGTCTGAATCCAATCAAGGACATCTTCAAATCGAGGAATCTTCTCCCCTTTAAATTTTCTTGAAAAAGATTTTCCTGCATCAAGGGACAAAATTTGCTCCAAAGTCATTGCCCGAACAAAACCTCTGCCATCTGTCGTCCGATCTACCGTATTATCATGAATCACTACTAATTCATCATCTTTTGTATAATGTACATCCAGCTCAATTCCTTCTGCACCAACACGTTCAGCCTCTTTAAAAGCTACCATCGTATTTTCCGGATGTGTACCAGAACTTCCCCGATGTGCATAAATTTTTGTCATTAACTTTAACCCCATTCCCCATACGTCTTTCCTTTATTCATTTGTTACCCGTTCTAACTTATTCATTCCCACTTTCAAAAATAAAAATGCAATAACGAAGCTTGATGCTGCTGTATAAAATAATGATGGATGACCAAGTAAATCCATCGACAATCCTAAAATACCTGGTGCAAAAATCGAGGATGCCATTGAAAATAAGTAATACATCCCAGTAAAGAAACCAATTTTCGTCATCCCACCTAAATCAGCCACAAGTGGATATGCTTGCACATTAATTAAAGCCCAAGCAACCCCACCAGTAAATAACAGTACCTTCAGTAATGTAAGTGATGTAAAAAATGGCATCAAGACAAAAATCAATGGCAATAATACTAATCCTATTAACATGGTCTTTCCTTTACCTAGCTTTGATCCAACAAGCCCAGCAGGAATGGCAAAAATAACGAATGATAAACTAAAAAATCCAAGCGTCAGTCCCGCTTCCCCACCCGTTGCCCCTAAATATTCAGTCGCATAAACACTAAATTGGGCTTCCAATCCACTATAGCCGATAAAATATAAAAATATCGCAATTAAAATAAATAAATGAGCACGAAATTTGGGTTTTATCAATTTTCCAATATCATTTTTCAATGCTTTTAATGCCATGGCTTCTTCATTTTCATCATCACTTTCAGACACATATTTTGGATGACGATCTACAACGATAAACAACACAATAAAAGCAACAATTAAAATGATTCCCCCGATAATAAACGGATAGGAAATAGCAATATCATATAATGGGGCTAAAGCAAACAGTGCAAGTAAGGCCCCTACTCCACCCATAAAATTGATGACACCATTAGCAGTTGATCGTTTTTCCACTGGCGTATGATCTGGCATTAACGCAATTACTGGAGCCCGATAAATCGTCATGGCTAATAAGAAAATCACGTCAATGATAAGTAAAAATATTAACGTCGTTTGACTCATATAAGGTAATAAAATAAAAAATATTGCAGCAAGTGGCATCCCAATAACGATAAATGGTAATCGACCACCTAATGGTGACTTTAATTTATCAGACCATGCACCAATAACAGGAATTAAAATGACAGCCATTAAATTGTCAAGCCCCATAATTCCACCACGAATGGCACGGCTTTCAATAAAATCACCAAGTAACAATGGCATATACGTATTATAAACAGTCCAAACCAATGTTAAAGCTAAAAACCCACTACCAATTGCTAAAATTTTCCCATATGAAAATTCGTTTTCCTTACCCATAGGCTTCCTCCGTCCCTTTTTTGCTCTTTTCCCTATTATTCCAAAACTATCTTCATAACACAAGGTTTTTTTAATCATGCCAAATCAATATGATTCGCCCATCTTTTTCGTTAAAATAGAAATTAAGAATATAATTGAAATGGGGATGAACATGGTAAAACAAACAAATCGAATAACACGACAAGATGTTCCAACAGAACAGACATGGAATGTCGCTGATTTATTCTCATCTAAAGCATCATGGGAAGAAGCATTAAATCATGTGCAAAACGACGTTAAACAAATAACGGAATTTAAAGGGCATCTTGGCAAAAACTCATCAACATTACTTAATGCATTAGAAAAATTTGACGACTTTACTGCACGGCTCGTCCGTCTAGGGACATATGCTAATTTACGAATTTCCTCAGATGGGACAAATACAGATTATCAAGCAGATATGATCACCTTTGCTTCAATACATGCAAAAATTAATGCGCAGCTAACTTTTTTTGAAACAGAAATTTTAATGATCCCAAAAGAAACTTTAGAAAAATTTCATGAGGAAGAACCGGCATTAAATACGTTTAAAAAGATGCTTGATGAGATCCAAACGAAAAAACCATTCACATTATCAGATGAAGTCGAATCTATGTTAGCAACTTTAGCAGAGGTTCTTGGTGCCCCATATACGACATACAGTCGAAGTAAGGCGTCTGATTTAACCTTCTCACCAATAACTGATAAGACTGGTAACCAACTTCCAGTTTCTGAAGCACTTTATGAAGATCGTTACGAAATGGATGCTGATACGAACATTAGACGAAAGGCTTACGATTCTTTTACAAATTCCCTATCACAATATAAACATACATATGCCAGCATTTATGCAACTGAAGTAACGAAACAGGTCACTATGGCAAAGGTACGTGGTTATGATTCTGTCACAGACATGTTGCTTCATCCCCAACAAGTATCAAGAGAAATGTATGACAATCAGCTCACTATCATTCAAGAAGAACTCGCACCACACATGCAACGTTTTGCAAAATTAAAACAAAAAGATTACCAACTTAGGGAAATGCGATTTTCCGATTTAAAAATTTCACTCGATCCTAACTTCAATCCTGAAACAACTTTTTCTGAAGCTAAATCAATGATTTTGGATGCCCTATCTATATTGGGTCCCGAATATCATCATATAATGGAAAAAGCCTTTAACAATCGTTGGATTGATTATGCAGACAATATTGGTAAGCAATCAGGTGCATTTTGCTCAAGCCCTTACGGGTCCCACCCGTTCATTTTAATGACATGGACAAATATGATGCGTGGCGCATTCACGTTAGCACACGAATTAGGTCATGCAGGACACTTTTATTTAGCAAACAAATATCAAACGTTCACAAATACAAGACCATCGACATATTTCGTTGAAGCCCCTTCAACATTAAATGAATTGTTGCTGGCAAATCATCTGATTGAACAGACGAATGACAGTCGTATGAAACGTTGGGTCATTAGCCAACTCCTTGGCACATATTATCATAATTTTGTTACCCATTTATTGGAAGGGGAATTTCAGCGACGAGTATACACTTTGGCTGAGCTAGGCACACCGTTAACTGCTAACGTACTATGTCAACAAAAATTAGAAACAATTCGAAATTTCTGGGGAGAAACTGTTGTTGTAGATGAAAGCGCAGGATTAACATGGATGCGGCAACCACATTATTATATGGGACTGTATCCATATACATATTCCGCTGGATTAACAGTAGCAACAGTTGTCGCTGAGCGGATTAAACAGGAAGGTCAACTAGCAATTGACGATTGGATTAAAGTGCTGAAGGCAGGTGGAACGTTAAAACCGTTACAATTAGCAAAAAAAGCCGGTGTTGATATGTCAAATCCAACTACGATAAAAAAAGCAGTTGATTATGTCGGGTCACTAATCGACATATTGGAAACTGATGGCTAAAATAAAGTATCACATTAATCAACGGGGGATTTTTTTGTCCCCCACTGATTTACAGCTAATCAAAATTTAAACTCTATCGAACATATTCTTACCTTTACGGCAAAATTAAATTAGTAAATTTACTTTTCCCTTCTTACACAACTCCTTTGTAACCGTTTTCTTTATTTATTGACGGTGAATCACAATTCATTTAAAATTATACTTAATCATTTATCCAATCTAGCAAACCTTTATTATGAATAAGCACAGTGATTTTATTAAATTATAGGAGGTCAAGTGGATGGTACAAATAGATAGAACGAGCATATTGACATCTCTAGAAAGGTTTCAAGAGCAAGACCTTAACACAAAAGGCGGTAATGTTTGGGCATATGTATATGATAGTGGTATTCGTGAGGCAGAGGAAATAGCAATGGAAGCCTATCAAATGTATGCCGATCATAACGGTTTAGATTTTACTGTATTTCCGAGCTTATTAAAATTAGAAAATCAAATTATTGGCAAAGTTGCACCATTGTTTTCGGATGATCCACAATCACTTGCTGGCTCTTTCACCAGTGGTGGAACAGAGAGCATTATCCTCGCAGTCAAGGCTGCCCGCGATTACGCACGTACAAATCGCCCTAACATCACGAAACCGGAAATTATTTTACCTAGTACTGCACATGCTGCCTTTCATAAAGCTGCCCATTATTTACACATCACCCCCGTCATCGTCCCTGTAAATGATGAATTTAAAGTTGAAGCAAAAACAGTAGAAAAACATATCACTAATAATACTATCATGATGGTAGGGTCAAGTGTGAGCTACTCACATGGGGTTTGTGACCCTATCGATGCACTTGGAAAAATTGCTGTTGATCATGACATTTGGTTCCACGTTGATGCTTGTATCGGTGGGTTAGTATTAGCCTATTTTAGGGATTTAGGTCATGATACACCAGCATTCGATTTTTCCGTTCCCGGTGTAACGTCACTTTCTGTCGATATACATAAATATGGCTTTGCTCCTAAAGGGGCCTCCGTCGTCCTATATCGCAACAAAGACTATCGTAAATATCAATTT
>DKGO01000138.1 GCA_002453315.1 Caryophanales bacterium UBA6768
ATGACTACTAAATCCAATTTTCAGCAAATCTCTAGTCGTGAGAAGGTCGCTCATGGCTACTAAATCCAATTTTTATCAAAACTAAAACCGTGAGATGAACCCTCACGGCCTAAAATCATCATTCCTAAAACTATGAATCAGCATATCTACTAACATTTCGGGCAAACCTTACTATACCCTTATACGAGGGCAATCAGTACTCTACTTTCCCCAAAACATATGCAACTAACAATCCGGCAGCAAAAACAAATACAAACCATAGCATTTGTGAAAAACTTGTTGCCCAGCCAGGAAAAATAACATACACTGAACCAATCACCAATCCAATAATAACAGCAAAGGTAGCAATTCTGAAATGGGTTAAACAAAAATGAATCACTTTACTCATCGTTACAATCCCTGCTGCTATACCAACACCGACCACAACAATAACCGTTATGTCGAGCGTGTTAATGGCATTAATAACTGTACTATAAAAACCAAGTAACAACAGCACTAACGAACCACTAATTCCTGGTAAAATCATGGCGGCACTAGCAATAAAACCGGCGAAAAACAAACTAACGTAAATCATCAACGATCTTTCCACAATAATTGTTCCTTCTTCGGGGTTTAGCGGTAGCATACTTATAAGGACAGCACTTCCTATTAAAAACAAATAATGATACCACTTAAACGTCGAAGTAACCTTCGATTCACGGGCTAAATAAGGTAATATCCCAATAATTAGTCCCAGAAAAAAATAGTATGTTATCTGTTCGTGATGTGCCAAAAGCCAACCCATTAATCGACTGAAGGAAAAAATAGCAAAAGCCATACCAAGCCCAAGTGGAATTAAAAATCCTAAGTTAGCCTTCCACTTCCGACTAAACAACCCATTTATCGATTTTATCAGTTGATCATAAATGCCAAAAATAACAGCAATCGTTCCGCCACTAATTCCTGGAACGACATCACTTACTCCCATCGCAATCCCTCGATAAAGATTTTTCCACTCCATATAATTCCTCTTTCTATAAAAAGTATTTTTCCCCAAACTTAAATTACTTTCTCAAAAATAAAAAACCCCATCCATTATAATACCCGATAAAATATAGAATAACATTCACACTTTTGAAAACCTACCTATTACCTTAATTGAAAAATATTAACGGCTTAAATCTTCTATAAACTCTTCTGACTCCTTAGCTATTCTCTCATAATCAATATTATGAACATAATGAGATGAATCTAGTTGGACGAGAGTCCCCCGATCATTTTTACTAACAAAATCCCTTTGAATTCTTTTCCATGCTTTCTCATCAAAACCTGTTTCCAGACCATTTGAGGAAAATAATAGCATAGGAAAACTTGAGGTATTAGCATTTGCTACCTTTCTTGCATTGGCCTTAATATTATTTATTTCATTAATCATATTTTTAGTCAATGTTCTTCTATAAAAAATGACTTTATATAACTCCTTTTCCTCCTCTGTCAATGTCCCATATTTTATTGCGTCACTTTCTGATAGTTTGGGAATCCATCTCGTTATACCTGTTTTTGCAGCCAAAACACTTAAATGAAAAAGGGGCATATTTATATCATAATCTTCATATGCAGCGGGAACAGCCATATCTAATCCAATGATCGCTTTTATTTCATCGGGATACGTCTGCACCCAATTTAACGCCTCAATACCGGACATAGAATGGGGCGCCAAAATATATGGCCCTTCAATCCCCAATTTGACGAGAGCCTCCCTAGTTTCAGCTAGAATTGTATCAATATCCCGATCAGTATCTGTGATTTCGCTAAATCCATAACCTGCCTTTTCAACAACAACAATTCTATATTTATCACTTAATAAGGTATAAAGAGATTTAAAATCAAGTACAGGTGAACTAGTGCCTCCACCTGATAAAAAAACGAGAGTTTCTTTTCCGTCTCCTTCTGTATAAACGTGTATTTGATGGCCATTAACCTCTAGAAGCTCACCATATGGAACAAATAGCCTCTCTTCTTTTGACAATTGGAATTTATGGTTAATAAAGCCCACGGAAAGAATCAATCCAATTATTAAAATAATACTTGGAATGATGATTAATATAATACGTTTAATAATACTTTTCATCATTATCACCCTAAATTGACACCTTTTGTATCAATAATAAATTACTTGTGTTATCAAGAAATTTATTTGCTTCATTAATTCAGTTATAATTTTGTTCTATTCACTTTATAGATGGGAAAACAAATTATTGCCTATCAAACAAACACATAAGCATCCAATCTATCATACTATTAAAATCGAAATAAATACTTAAATATGATAAGTCCATTCACTGATTAAACTTTCTCACTTCAGAAAGAATAGTATCCATAGACTTCTTAGGTTCTTCTATATTAGGAGTATGTGCGGATTCTTCAAACATGACCCACTTTTTCTCCGGAGCCTTTAATTTATGATAAAAATCTTCTGTCGGTTCAAAAGGGGTAATCAAGTCATGTCTACCCATTAAAAAATTGATTGGTATTTCCACTTCATCTACAGTTTCTATTAGATTTACCCTTCTCATTTCTTCTTGCAAGTGATTCATACTAAAAAATTGCCCTTGCAAAAATCGTATACTATCAAAAATTGTATATTCTTTACTAGTCAATAAGTTGATCAATATTTTACGCACCAATTTACCATCTCTTGTTATTCCACCACCTAGAGCCTCGACATAATTTTGATGAATTCTATCACTCTTTAAATTATCCCATGGAGGGGAACCAATATGTAATAATTTCTCATAGGCCTTATGATAGTTTTCCATTTTAGCTTTTTCTAATAATTTTGTATAAGAAAGCCTTTCACTTGCAGCAACATCTGTCACTTGGGCAACGCCAAAATAACGTTTATATAGCTGAGGGGCCCGTTTTATAGTTAACATACCTAAGATAGTTCCCCATGAGTGCCCAACTAAATATAGCTGCTGTCTAGTTAAATATTCCAATAAATAGTTTGTTACTTCAACTGTATCGTTTACAAATTGATCAATATTCATTGATTCAGAGGGAATTTTTTTAGAATAAGATAAACCAGCCCCCCTTTGATCCCATTGTACAACAACAAAATGTTTTTCAAGTTCGGTCTGGAACTTACGATAAAACCCTATGTGCCCTGTCCCAGGACCACCATGAAGCATGAGGAGGATTGGATGACGCTTGTTCTCACCCCGAATATAAATCCACTGTTTATCATGACCAACCCTTATTTCCTTTAATTCGAAAACAGCATTTTCTCCCGAAATCTTTGGGGCTCTCCTAATAAACAATCATACCCCCACCTTCTTACCATGATAAATAAACGGACTGCCAAAGTACGTAACATAGTTAGTTTTACACACAACAATTATTTAAATTTTCATCCCCATTAATCTCCATTCCCATTATACAATAATTATTGATAAACTCTAATTTACTTTAGAAATCTCAAAAGTGAGTCTACATTCATTCTCAATTAAATGAAATATTAACAATTAATTCATAAATACATGTTTATTATTGTTAAATTAAAAAACCTCCAAAAGCCTACAATATCAATGTGCCACTTATTTTTAATTTGTCATAATCCAGCCTTTTGATTATTAATAACTTTTCTGATATGATATTAATTGTAAATAACATTCGGAGGTGCTTTTTTAGTGAAAAATAATGAAGATAAAAAGAAATTAACAACCGCTGCTGGTGCCCCAGTTGCTGACAACCAAAACTCCATGACAGCAGGCCCAAGAGGTCCAATGCTCTTACAAGATGTTTGGTTTTTAGAAAAACTAGCACATTTTGATAGAGAGGTAATTCCTGAGCGCCGTATGCACGCTAAGGGATCTGGTGCCTTTGGTACATTTACTGTGACACATGATATTACAAAGTATTCAAAAGCAAAAATCTTCTCAGAAGTTGGTAAGAAAACGGACATGTTTGCTCGTTTCTCAACTGTTGCCGGAGAACGTGGTGCAGCTGATGCCGAACGTGACATTCGCGGATTTGCTTTAAAATTTTACACTGAAGAAGGGAACTGGGATTTAGTTGGAAATAATACTCCTGTATTTTTCTTCCGTGACCCATTACAATTTCCTGACTTAAACCATGCCGTTAAACGTGACCCACGTACTAACATGCGTTCACCAAATAACAATTGGGACTTCTGGACAAAATTGCCTGAAGCATTACACCAAGTAACCTATATTATGGGTGACCGAGGTCTTCCTAAATCATACCGTAATATGCACGGATTTGGTAGTCATACATTCAGTATGATTAATGCTGAAAATGAAAGAGTATGGGTAAAATTCCATATGTACTCTCAACAAGGCATTGAGAATTTTACGGATGCTGAGGCGGCAGAAGTTGTTGGTAGTGACCGTGAAAGCTCACAAAGAGATTTATATGAAAATATTGAAGAAGGTAATTTCCCTAAATGGAAAATGTTCATCCAAGTGATGACAGAAGAAGAGGCGGCAAATATGCCTTTCAACCCTTTTGATTTAACTAAAGTTTGGTACAAAGGTGATTTCCCACTAATCGAAGTAGGAGAATTTGAGTTAAATAGAAACCCAGATAACTATTTTGCTGATGTTGAGCAAGCTGCATTTACACCAGCTAATATCGTTCCTGGAATTGGCTTTTCTCCTGATAAAATGTTGCAAGGTCGATTGTTTTCATATGGTGACGCACAACGTTATCGTTTAGGTGTTAACCATCACCAAATTCCAGTTAACCAACCACGTTGTCCATACCATAGTTACCATCGTGACGGACAAATGCGTGTCGATGGAAACCAAGGAAGTCTATTACACTATGATCCTAACAGTTATGGTGAGTGGGAAGAACAACGTGACAAAATGGAGCCACCTTTAAAATTAGAGGGTGACGCGACTCACTATAACTTCCGTGAAGATGATAATAATTACTTTGAGCAACCTGGTAAATTATTTAACTTAATGGATGATGAAGCAAAACAACGCTTATTTGACAATACTGCTAGAAATTTCGAGGGTGCCGAGGAGCATATTAAAATCCGCCATATTGTCCACTGTTATAAGGCTGACCCTACCTATGGTGAAGGAGTAGCAAAAGCTGCTGGCATTTCAATGGACAAAGTGAATAAAGCTGTTGAGGAATTTTCACTAGACAACTATAAATAGAATAGTTTAATAGAGCACTGTTTGTTAAAAATGGACAGTGCTCTTTTTTTGTTTAGTTCCAAGGCTCCACTAGTCAACATGATGATGAAATTGCACATTATATTTTTGCATTTTCTTTTATCCAAGTTATGCTTTCCTTAATTCCCTCTTCATATGATGTTTGTGGGATTGGTCCGATTTTTTCTCTGTACTTCTTACTACTGAGGACAACAGGATCATCGAATAGATACCATATTTCTAACATCTCTTTCATAAATGGTTGGAATAGGCCGACAAACCAAACCATTTTTTTTGAAACTGTTTTAATCGCCCTTTTATACCCTATTTCATTACGTAATATCTCAATTATTTCTTCCCCTTTAATTGCATGTGTGGCCGGTATATTCCAATTTTGGTTATATGCATCTTCTCTCATGGCTAGTTCCACCATCGTCTTAGCACCATCAAGAGTATAAAGAAATTCTCTAGCCATCGTTAAATCACCTACAAAATTTGCCGGTTTGTTACGGGCTACATTTTTTAAAGTTTCATGAAGAATGGTGTTTTCTGCATTTGGCCCGTATAAATCGGGCATATGGACGATTAAACAAGGAACTTTACTATTTATTAATCTATTTTCCATTGCCAGCCGAATTTTCCCTTTCTTTGTATGGGGATTCTTTTGCACATTTTCATCAACTTTCCTATTCGGTTGCCTACCATAAGCATAAATATTATCGACTAAGGCAATCCCCGCATTGTTTTTTTCAGCAGCCTGAATCATTATTTCTAGACATAATGGATGTTTATCCTTCCATTCTTGATAAGGAAAACTGACTGCATGAAAAATAACATCGACCCCTTCAGCTGCCTTGGTAACGTCTTTTTCTACTAACGCATCTCCCGGAAATATCGCCACTTTTGCTTCATTTTGGTAAAGATTTTCTAATTTATCCTTTCCTCTTGCAAATGCAACTACCTCCACTTGACGGTCAACAAGCTCACGTACTAACGCATAACCAATTCCACCTGTTGCACCTAAAACAAGTGCTTTTTTCATTTTATCAACCCTTTCTTTTTTGTTTGACCAATGGTCAATTTTATTTAAAAAATAATTCAGGTTACCCCTGCTACAATGACATTAGGATTAACTTTTTAAACCTTTAATAATAAAATCAACATGTAATGTGGCCGCTAATTTTGCCTCTTCAAAATTATTTACATATCCACGATATTGTGAAACAAAACCTTGTAATGACAAAAATGCTGACCAAATCTCACTAATTTTTACCGTTTTATTCAATAAGGATTGAATGGTTTGCGCAAAGTGTTGATAACTTTCATTAGCCGCTGCTTGGGATAAACCGTCTACCTCTGTATTTCTTACCAAAAACATAATTTCATACTGACTCTGATGATTCAATCCAAATTCAATAAACCGAATTAGTACATTAAACAATTTAGTTGAATCATCTACAGATTCGTTGATCGTTTCCTCTAATCGCTTATTAAGTTGCGAAAAGTCATCTTCGACAATCTTGTAAAATAGTTCCGCTTTATTTTTAAAATAATAATAGATTGCACCATGACTACAGCCTAGTTCCTTTGCTATGCTACGCATGGAAACCTGTTGAAAGCTTTTTTCAACAAACTGAATCCGTGCTTTCTGTAAAATCATTTCCTTCGTTAATTCATGTGAAGCAGTTTTTTTACGTGGTGACACAATTTAATCCCCTTTTTTGACCACTGGTTAAATTGAGTATAACACTTTTAATCTTGCATTAAAAGTATTTTCGTAAAATTGCTTCCATTATTTAAAAAACTGATTCAACAGTCCCTTCAAACAAAGACTTTTATTTACCACATACAAGAGTGTCTCTGAAATCTTCATTTTCCCACTAGAGGTAATTGGTACTAATATAATCTTTCAAAATAAAATTCTTTACTTTACCAGCTACACTTTTTTTACATGTATGTAACTACTAGGAAAAGGAATGCCTCTCTAATAGTTTTCACCAATAATAAATAGCTGCCATAATAGCACTAAAAACTATTACTAGACTAGAAAAAATGGAAATTAGATAATGCTCTTTTGCATTCAGTGTTTTAGTGTTACTTGCTAATAAAATAGTTGGAGAATGTACAGGAAATATAGATACCCCACCAATAATCATAACAACTAGAAATCCCATACTAACTTGGGAGACATTTACAATTTGTGAGTAAGAAATTGCAACTGGAAAAATAACAATAATTGCAGATGAAGGGATAACAAACAAAAGTCGTAAAAAAGCCAATAATATAGATATGATAATAATTTGACTCGGAACTGAAGCATCTTGTGAAACTAATTTAAACAATTCACTTGCCAACTTCATTGAGGTTCCATTATTCTCCATTAATATACCCAAAGAAAATGAAGTTCCCAACAACAAAAAGTTTTCCCAATCAAACTTTTCAAAATCCTTACTATTAACTAACCCTATACTTGGCAAAGAATAAATTACCATTAATAACATAGGAGGTAATAATAATGGTATTTTGTTTTGATCTATGACAATCCAAACAAGTATCATCATTAAAAAACTGATTAAAACTATTATTGCTTTTTTATTATTTTCTTTTATTCCACTTGGTAGTTTAGAGCCTTTAAAGTTATAGTTGTCAAGATTAATATTTATTTTTAAAACCCAACAAACAAATATATTGATGATTATAAAGCCCAACCATAGTGGTGGGGCTATCATAAAGAACCAAAATAGCCAACTTACTTTAATAATATTATAGTCATTAAAGAGTTGTGATGCTAAGACGGGAAATGCCCCACCTGTGAGTGTAATCATTGTGGCAGATTGATTCATGATTCCAATTATATAAATGGAGTATTTTTTAAAGGGGCTTTTGTCAGATAAATTAAAATATTGATTCATTCTTTCTATTATTGGATGAAACATTTTAAACCTTGCGACCGCAGATGGTAAAAATATGGGTAAAATAGCCATAATAAAAGGTAACGACAACAAAAAAAGGATTGGTTTACCCCTACTCCATCTGACTATCAAATTCACTATAATATGATCTACGTTTGCTTTTACAATTGCATTGCTAATCATAGTAAGTAAGAAAACAAAATAGATAGCCGGCGAAAGGAAACCAACAAATGCCTGTTCTACTTTCCCTACAAGATTAAATAATAATAAACAGCCCAAAATTAACATACTTGAAGAACCGGAAGGCAGGGTAGAAAATGTCCATAAATAAATAGCGAAAAAAAGCAGCCCTAATGTGATTTGTTGCTCTATCGAAAAACCTAATAGTACAATATTTTTCCCTAAATAAATGGTGTATATGAAAAAAAGTAGAAAAATTACCCTTCTTAGTTGTAGTAATTCAATAGTTGCTTTTAACTTTTTTACAAAATTAAATTTATCCATATAATCATTCCGTTTAAAATTTTGAATTATATCATATAAAATGGGTACATTTTTTGAAAAAACGTACCCAAATAATTTTAAATAGTAATATTGAGGATTTGATTGTATTGTTGTCCTGAATGCATATCCTTTTCGAATTTGTGTCCTTGTGGTGGTCTCCTTGGAAAAGATATTTTTACGACATTTAAATTATCCATATAGAAGAAGCTTACTTCACTTTCATTAACATTATAAATCTTAGATATAACCAATTCATTTAAGTTATTTGAGTTTTTAACTTTATTATAGGAGTCTCTGTTTTTACAAAATATATCTATCGTTGTCCAAAATGGTCCGGCATTTTTTGATCGAATATATTTTGCTAAATTGCTTAAGCCACTCATGTCAATGTTCACCTCTTTTTTATACATTCATATATTCTATATTTATTAATTCTAATGGATAATCGACTTCCACTATATGGTGTAATTTAAATTCATATACCTGTCCTTTTTCAATTTCAGCAGGGGAAAACGGAAATGCAAAGGTTGGTGCTTGCTCCTCTTTATCAAGCGGAAAATGAAGGAGACTTGGATTAAATACTTTTGCTACCTGGGTTGCAAGTTCTTGAGTAGATGCATTAACTACTAATAAAATGCCTATTTCATTAGGGATAAAACCAATGGGTACTTCCCCTTCAGTTACGGCGTTCCATCCGTAAGGCTTTATTTGAAATGAGAACTCATTCCTAGGTATGTTTAAATCATCTAGTCTTTTATTAACAAATTCTGTTAATTCATCTATCCACTTAGTTAGATTTCGCATAATCTTTCTGTCTTGTATCCCTACTATTGTAATGGTTTGGTACCCTGCCGATCCCGCCCCTTCCAATTTCATCGTATTTTTCCTGGCTTGTTTGAACTCTGATCCTGTTACCATTACCCTTTTATCATCAATCTGGTAATAGGTTGAATTATAGGTGTCTAGTTCTCCTGATGGTTCAATTAATTTATAAGGGTCTGAATTTTCATAACTCATATGTGCTGAGACGGAATAGGTGCTACAACTATTCCCTTCAGCAGTTGCCTCTATAATAAAACCATTATCATCAAAGGTTACTAATACACCCCCTTCGGTAGGATTTGTAGTACATAAAGGTCCACATTCGGCTATTTTTGCACCATGCCATGATGCTGCAACATTACAACCTTTCATTAAAGGCATTGCGGCAATTACAGCGGTGTCTGTAGCCCGTCCACATAATACGACATCTGCCCCTTCTTCCAAGGCCTTAATAAATGGTTCAGCACCAGCCAATCCAACAACATGATTACATTGATCAAACGTATCATTAGAAATTTCCGGTGCACCCTCCAATGGCTTAATTTGACCACTTTTAAACTTTTTATATAATACCTCCCGACTTAGTTCCGTGTATACTTTTGCAATTTTGAGCTTTATCCCTTCCTCTTCGCATATATTTTTACATATTTGGGCCAATTCATCTACATTCTTATTAACTCCACATGTTCCAGCAGTTCCTACTAGTACAGGTATAGACAGTTTCTGTCCACCTTTAATCATTAATTTCATTTCTTCTTTAACTGCATCGTTGGCGTATTTACCTTTGCCTGTTCCCAAATAATATGGCCCTGAATCTGTTGAACCAGCATCACAACTAATAACATCTGGTTCTAGTTCAAGACCCATTTCCATTGATTCCGGGGTAATTGTACCAAATCCCAATCCACCCGCTGGGACGAATACTTTACATTTTTTCATTATAATATTCTCTCCTTGTTGTTAACCTCTATTTATATCCAGACTTAAAGAAATGGAAAAATATTAGACAATAAACTGCTAGGCCATTGTAAATTAAATACACTGCCAAAAATATTTAATGCAACTGTAACAAAAAATGCGGATACAATAGCTTTTACAAAACCAAGTCTTGTTATATACATTAAAAATAAAAACAAATAAATAAGGGTGCCTATTTTTATTCCAAGTAAATAAACTATTGGAAAATAGCAAAGAATGATCAGTGTATATTTAAAAAGAGCCCTTAAATTATTATGAAATGGTTCTCTATTATTATTATCTTTATATAGATGAAGTATATTTCGCATTATATCGATGCTTAAAAGGGATATTCCCAATAATGATATTGTCAAAGGGAAATACATGGCTGTTTTTCTAAAATCAAGAGATTTCCAAGCAGCAACACATAAAATTAAAAATAGCATGATTGAAAATATCAAGGAAGTCGTTTTTTTATTCAATTGCATTACCACCTTTCGACCTCATTATCCATGTGTTTCCAACAACTAAAGCAATTATAATTACACCTATAATGATAACCCCTGGATTTAGCATCCAATCTAAACCAAATCTCGACATTGATAACCATAGATATCGTTCTGCAGGAACTGATAAAACAAAACCAATTAAAATTGGAGCCCTTGGCCAATCCAAAGTTTTTAAAATCCAGGAAAATAAACCTAGTACAATAAACAGAATTAAATCTCCCCAATGTCTAGTGCTTTGGTATGCCCCAATAGTTAATAATACAATAAGGAAGGGAACGAGTGTTGTAGATTGCATAGTGCTAATCCGAGAAATAGGCCTTATTAATGCTATGCATAGCGCGGCCCCAATTACATTCGCTATGACTAAAGTCCAAACTATTGTTAGTGTTACCGACAAGTTTTGAGTAATCATTGATGGTCCAGCCTGTAAACCCATTAATGTTAAACCACCCAAAAGGATAGCAGTTGTTCCACTACCGGGAATTCCAAACATCAAAGTGGGAATTAAAGTACCACCTTCCTTTGCATTATTTGCACTCTCAGGTGCAATCACTCCCCTAATATCACCTTTTCCAAAGTTTTCAGTATTTTTTTCTGTTTGCTTTGTAAACCCATATGCAATCCAGTCTATAACACTACCACCTACACCCGGAATAAATCCCATCAATACGCCAATTACTGCATTTTTGAATATTAGAAATTTATTTTTTAATGCATCTTTTATTCCTGTAAGCCAGCTACCTTTCAGATTATCAACTTTAGATATGCTTTCATCCTCAATAAGAAGATCCAGAAGGATTGGAAAAGCAAATAAAGATAATGCTAGCACAGGAAGTGGAAATCCTTCACTTAAATACAGTGAATCAAAGGTAAATCTATATTCCGTTACTGTTGGTGCCGTACCAATACTTCCCGCCAATAACCCTAAGACACCTGCAATGATTCCTTTGAAAGGGCTCTCTGAGGAAACAACCCCGACTATACTTAAACCCAATAATGAAAGCATAAATAACTCTGGAGAACCAAATGCTAATATTAGGGGTCTAGCTACAGGAATAGCAATAAATAATGCTATTCCACCAATAACCCCACCAACGAGGGAAGCAAAAAACGCTGCCCCAAGAGCCCGAGAGGCTTCTCCCCTTCGGGCAAGGGGAAACCCATCCATTATTGTAGCTTGTGCCCCAGATGTACCGGGTACTCCTATTAATACAGAAGGAAACGTATCACTTGTATGCGTAACTGCTACCATACCAATTAATAAGGCCATTCCGGTATGCGGATCCATTCCATATACGAAAGGTAACAATAGGGACATTCCTATCAATCCACTTAAACCTGGTAAAACACCTACCGTTATTCCTAATAGTATGCCGATGATCATAACTCCAAAACGTACTGGTTCAATAAATACACCCAAAGCATTAATTGCTTCTTGTAACAATAGAATTCCCTCCCCCTTCTGTATTACCCGAACCGTCTATTAAAAACCTTCATCATATTTATCCTCTAACAAATCTATGACCCAATTAATAACTTCATCATCTACATCAAAAGATTCTTTTACTAAACTTTCCAATTGTTCTCCGTAAATTGGGGTATATCCTCCAAGAATTTCTTCTCCTTCTTCTAAAAACTCCTTATCATTCGCTATAGATGAGGCAGCCTCTTTTAAAGCATTTATGGCATCGGTAGGGGCATCATCATGTACCATTAACATTTTTGATAATGAATAATTTGAGATCATAAGTGCTTTCATCGCCTGAAAGGCTTGACCTGATGGCTTATCTCCATGTATTTCCTCATAAAACTCTACAAAGGTTAACATATCTGGGAATTTTGGATCCCTTACTATTTCCCCATCCTCATTAAAAACACCATAGTTAAATAGGGGTATTGCTTTTCCCCCATCAACCAAAGGCTCCACATTCTCTAAATAGGAGGGAACTGTCTGTGAATCAAAATTTAACTCTCCCTGTTCGAAGGCCACTCGTGTTGCTCCCCTACCATCATATCCAAATATAGTATTTGCATCTACACCAAGTATTTCAAAAGCTAATAAAGTTACAATATCCGCCCCGGTGGCATTGACTGCCCCATAATATAAGTCTATATCTAGAAAATCCTTGGGGTCCTCATATCCCACATCAGATGAAATATATAATATAGAGTTATTTGGAATTCCCATTAAAGGAGTGAAATCCAAAAGATCATATTGAATATCCGGATTTCCCAATAAGTAAGATGCATAGGTAGATTCAGCGGCTAATAGTAAATTTTCACCATTATGATCACGAGAATTCTCATAAATATTAACTCCACTAATACTTCCCCCACCGGGCTCATTTATAACCTGTACAGATGGTGACCCGGCGATAAATTTACTTAGATAAGGCGCCTCGAATCGAGCGGTTACATCTGAACCGCCTCCGGGGCCAAACGGAACTAATAGTTCTATTGACTTTCCCTCATAAAATGTATCTTCAGTAGAATCATTGCCTGTTTCATTTTCCGATTTATTTGAATTATCAACTTCACTTGAACTACTTTCACCATTATTACAGGCACTAAATAGCAAAATCACTAGTAATAAAGTACACGAATATAGGAAATATCTTCTCTTCATTTTATAAACCTCTCCTCTTATAATATTTCTGTTACCGCTTTCAAAATACTTTAGCCATTTCCATAAAATATTCAATTGACTCATAATATTTACTTAATTCAACATACTCATTTGGTTGATGGGCAAGTTTGTCATCTCCCGGCCCATAGATTATGATAGGAATATTATTATAAGCAGGACCAAATATAGAAGCATCAGTATAATAATTTGCAGTCCTAGTGGTCTGCCCTTCATTAATCTTATTTGCGACTTGTAAAGATAGTTTTATAAAATCATCATTTTCATTATTGAACAAAGGTGGTAAATCATTTAAAATTTTTACAGTGGCTTTAAAATCATTTGTTTCTTGTTTTAATTTTTCAATTATTTGTTTTATATCACTTAATATCCTTTGGTGTGATAATTCAGGAATGGTTCTGAAATCAATCGTTAAACTACAATTATCTGGAACAACATTTGTTTTTACCCCCCCCTTTATTGTCCCTAAACTAAAAGATGGTTCTCCTAATAGGCTATTTGTTACACCTCCCGGGAATTGATATCTTTCCAATTCATTAAAAAATTTAATCATATGACCGATAGCATTTACCCCTTCATGTGGCATAGAACCGTGTGCTGTCTTTCCGAATATCTTAACTTCTAACCAAAGGGCCCCTTTATGTGCTATACACACCCTATTATTACTTGGTTCTGATATTATAATTGCACCTGGATTTTCTATCATCCCCTCCTCCACTGCCCGTTTTGCTCCTAAACAATCAACCTCTTCTCCAGCAGTTCCAATAAATATAATATCCGAATTCGGAACAAAATTTGCTTCTTTTAAATTAATCATGGCCTCAATCATTCCTGCAACTCCACTTTTCATGTCTGATGCACCACGCCCATATAACTTTTGCTTAATAACTGTACCACTAAATGGGGCAAAATCCCACGGTATCTCTCCAGCAGGCACTGTATCCAAATGGCCACTAAATATTAATTTAGGTTTATCAGGATATTTCCCCCTTAATTTAACTAAAACATTTGCACGATCATGGGTTATTTTCCTTATATGGGTCTCTAAATTTGAACTTCTAGAATGACTTACTATAGCATTAGCCACCTCTAACTCGTTCCCCGGAGGATTAATACTATTAATTTTTATTATATTTTGTAGGAATTCGAGTGCCCTTTTTCTATTAATGTTCATGTTTTCTCCTCTCATGACTTAACTATTTTAGCGGAATGCTTAGACCAATAACGATTAAATAATCTAACTATTTTGAACTTATTTTATATTTTAACACAAAGATATTTGGATAATATACATTTTTCAGCAATAAATTGTATTAATTTTTAGACAAATGTATAATTCACCTTAACAAGGAGTGAAAATATTATGAATGTGTACGATTTACTAAATTTAGATATCCTAGAGAAATCAAAGGTCCTTGCAGGACAGAGCGGATTGCAAAATACAGTTTTAAATACAACCTTTATTGATGCACCAGATGGATATAAATGGTGTAAAGAGGGCGATTTTATCGTTTCTACAGGCTATCCATTTTTAAACAATAATAATTGGAAGGAAGGATTGTTTAATTTATTAAAAAGTCTTCACAAAAAAAAATGTTCCGGTTTCGGAATCAAATTAGGTAGATATATATCACATCTCCCAGATAATATAGTCAATTTTGCAAATAAATACGGTTTCCCTATTATTTCAATACCCGATCATCTTTCATGGTCGGAAATAACAATACCTATTATGTCTCAGATCAACTTACAACAGCAAGACCAACTAAGGATGACTCATAATGTTTATAAGAGGTTCCACACTCTCTTAAAAAATAAGGGAAACTTAGATAGCTTATCTGAATTATTAAGTTCAATTTTATCTATACCTGTAACTATTTATTCTAGGGACTTTAACATTTTAATAAATTCCAAAAAAAACTTATGCCCTAAAGATGCGTTGAAGGAGATTATTTCCAAATTAAACTTTAAGATGGGGGTTAATATTCAAAAAGTTAAATGGAATAATCATGTATTAAATGTAAGATGGACAAACACTTCCGAGGGATTTGAGGGAGGGATATTTTTATGGGGCGATCTGGGGGGACATGACACTTGGAAGATAGCAGCCATAGAGCAAACTATAATAGTTGCTGCATTGGAAATTGAAAAAATCAGAAGTGTTTCAAATACAATTCAACGTTTTAGAAATAATTTTTTAACGGAGCTAATTGAAGATTCTAACCTATCATATGAAGTTTTAATTAGAAAATCCCTAGAAATTAATTGGAATCCTAAGGAATATTATAATGTATTAATATTAGACTGTATTTTTAAATCCCACAGGGAAATGAATGAATTTAATAGGCTTCAAAAAAAGGAAGTAATATTGCAAAATATAAAAAACAACTTTCAAGACGATATCTTTATTGGCTTGGACATTAATAATTATATAGTTTTATTAATACCAAATAATAAAAACATGAATAAGGTGTTGAACCGATTATCCTCAATACTAAATACTATAATAGGTACATCATTTTATTGTGGAGTTGGAGGAACTGAAAAAATAACCAACCTATATAAGAGCTATGAGGAAGCTAAAGTTGGCTTAAAAATTACTCTAGATAATAATAGATTAAACAAAAGTGGTATTATTAACAATGTTCAAATTCGTGAAAACTTAAATATATGTATATTTTCGGAATTAAGTATTGAACGTGTAATTTTTTCTAATTCTCCTGACAGGGAATTAATAGAATTATCAATGGAAGTTTTTAATAAGGTATTGGAACACGACAATAAGTTTAATAGTGAGTTATTATTGACCTTAATAGAGTTTTTTAAAAACAATTCCAAATATGAAGACACTGCTAATTCAATGTTTATTCATAAAAATACAGTGAGATATCGAATTGATAAAATTTATAATCTTACCGGTCTTAATCCAGATAGTATAAAAGACAAATTTTTGTTATATATTTGCTTAATGAAGGTAAATGCTATTAAATCAAATGGGGAAAATAAGCCTTAACCAACGATTGTCAAACAATTTATGCCATCAAAAATTTATCCAACAAAGCTTAAACCACTTTTGGAAAATTGGGCAAATTCATCATGCATTAAATCAATTAATGACGGATCGTCTAGCAACAACCGATCTGATTTTTCGGGGAGGGAAACTATAAAGAGTTAAATGCCAACTCACA
>DKGO01000136.1 GCA_002453315.1 Caryophanales bacterium UBA6768
TGACATATTACCGCAGGTCTAAGTTAGATTGATAATTACTTTAGTAAGAGATAATTCCATAATAAGTTTCATCCCTTATTTTGACTACCTGCATGGTTACTCTTAATAAAATGCTAGTTCCCATTATTAAAGATACCTCCTTCATCATAACTGTAATTTTGTTTCTTATATAGTTAGACGAAATGGAATTGCGAAATTCATCGGTGTATTTGTTTGGGAAGCCCAAATCGGCTAAATAATTTTGAATTAATGAAGTTTTGGGTGTGCAAAATTTTACCGTCTTTTATTTCAATGACATGAATGCCCCAAGGCACTAGGATGGATTTATTGTCACTTGGCATATATTGCGCAAATGCAGGATAACCACCATTCACTGTAATAGGAATAAAACGAGAACCTTCACAATGCCAACGGGTTAACGTAAAAAACTTGAACAAATTTTCCTTGCCTTGGACCCACATTTCGAAAGGCGGCATGGACAGGCATCCCTCTTCATGAAACAACGCCACTAGCGCATGGATATCAAATTTCTCAAAAGCATCCACATACCGTGATAGCAGCTCATGATCTAATCCAGCATCCATTGTGCTAAGCCCTTCCGAGCGGAGTTCGGTCCGGCCCATTGTCTCTCTCGCCCTTTGCAAGGCACTGTTCACAGCCGCAGCTGTCATACCTAACGTTTCCGCGATCTGCTTGGAGGACCAAACGAATGCATCCTTCAAAATAAGCACAGCACGTTGACGAGGTGGTAATGTTTGTAACAGGGCTATAAAGCAAAGTTGAAGCGTGTCTTTCCGCACGACAATGTCTTCCGGGTCATCTGTAAAGTCGGGAGAAGGCCAAATCCACGACGATTCGGGCAACGTCTTGCGAGGTTCAATGATGGAAACAGCCGGGTTAAATATGTCAACGGGTAGGGCGCGGCGCTTAGCCTGTCTTAGCTTGTCTATACATATGTTTGATGCAATACGATAGATCCATGTTTTGCGCGAAGATTGTTGCTTGAATGAATTCCAGCTCCGCCAAACGCGAATGTAGGTTTCCTGAACTGCATCGTCCACGTCTTCGATAGATCCTAGCAACCTATAGCAATACGATGTTAATTCCGGCCTTAACTTCTCAAATACTTCGGGATTAAATGTGGTTTCGTTCATCCTAGCCCTCCTATTTTGTTAAATTATCTTTTAAATACTCTTGTTTTCTTAAAATTTCTATGATATCTGTTAAAGGTGTTTATTCTACTATAGGAACCACAATTATCAGAGTATTCATACATGGTCTAACACATCCTAATATCCAACCTTATATCCTACAACTTCAACACCTTCTAATACCACTGTAAACGGTACCATTGGTTTGCTCTTGCCCTCTGCCAACAAACGTATTGGAATCTTTAAAATGTCTTCTTGTAAATTTAAATCTGATTTAACAAATCGGATTCGAGAAACCCTCGATATTTAAAAAACCCATAAAAACCCCCTTCAATTTTTTGCTACAAACTGGCCCGTTTTTTAAGTAACTTAATATTTAGTTTAACATAAAATAAGGTCCAAAAAGCCTTAAAACTTGTATAATGTAATCGTGTAAATTAAAAATTAGTAATATTACATTTTACATTGGGTTATTTAATAACTATACAAATTCCCTACATGTTCATACGTAAAATATGCAAAAAAAGTAGTTTAATGCAGGATGTAAATTAATGTTTTGTACTCCTGAAGTAAACTACTTAATGTCAATTTGCACTTCTTTTGCAATGTATTCTATTGTTAAGTTAAAAAAGTCATTCCATTAATCCGATTGTTTGAAGTAATCATTTAATACAACTTGCTATAAACATTGAAGCATCTTGGTTCATAAAAATACAGCATCCATAATAAAACGTCTTAATTTTAATAGATTTAAATCCAACTTCAGATAATGTCTTTTTTAGGCTTTCGTGCGAAAAACCATTATGAACCATAGGGTGATTAACCTTATCGTTTTTGTCAAAATCAACCATAATTAGCTTACCGTCATTGTTTAAAATACTAAATAATTCTTGTAAAATGGTTTTTGTATCTGGAATATGAAGAAGGACTAAAGACATCAAAACGATGTCCACCTTAAGTTCAGGGGCACTTTTAGTAAAGTCTGAGTGAAGTGTTTTTATGTTAGTCATTCCTTTTTTAGCAATTTTGGCATTGACAACTTCTAACATTTGCTTTGATGAATCAACTAACAAAACGGAATTCACCTGGTCTGCTATTTCTAATCCAATCAGGCCCGTGCCTCCCCCATAGTCTAATAAAGATTTTGATTTACAATCCTTTAATTCTGGTCTTATCCCCTCGACAATTACATTGGCTAATTCTAGCTGTTTTTCCGTATCATATTTTTTTGCTATCTGTTCAAAAACATTACTTTCCATATTCCGCTCCTTTAGCTAAAATACATCTCCTACAAATTCCCTCAGATCATTTATGCAACAATCTGGACCATTTGTAGGGCAGGTGACAAACCTTTATTAAGTGTTTTAATATATAACGGAACCCATTAATTTTTTAGCATACTTTTTTGTTTTACCATTTTTCAGGCTTATTCACCGACTCCTTATTTAAACATCCTTCTCACCATTCGTCTCCGTGTTCTCCTTGCAGCCCTTTGCACAACCCTTTGCCCTATTCTTCCACTACGGACAGCCTTCACATCATTAGAAATTCTTAAAATCCGAAATAACATTGATAACAATCGCAAAGAAAACACTCCCTTCCGCTTCCGTTCTTGGACCTATCTTAGCAAATAGTTCATTTAATTAAAAGTGGAAGGGAATGACTTCAATCTAGCAAATCCTCCTTTTTGGCAGAGGTTTCATAAGTAAGGACATCTTCAACAGGGTCATAGGAATCACCATATAATTTTTCATCCTCATAAGTGTGAATATCTTCATATATTTGTTTCATCTGTTCATAGATTTCCTCTTCTGATTTGTTTCTTGGTGACCAATATAATATTTCCAAATCTGTTTCTTCATTAGTGGCTAATGAACGACGGTTATACCCAATTGACCGCGCATGATGAAACCCTTCCCTTTGGTAAAAACGGAGCCTTTTCTCTGTGTCAGTATCATCATAATCAATCGGTTCTACTTCTAATATTATCGGTTTGTCTCGTTGTTTTAATTTTTCTAACAATTGATGGCCAGTCCCCTGTCCCCGGGTCTTTGGAGAAACCCATAAATAATCGATGAAAATAAACTTCTTAAATTCTGCATACATCATGACATGTGTATCACTTTCATCTTTATAATATACATCCCCTTTTTCCCGCAGCAACAATTCCATATGTTCCTTTGACTTCATTTCTTCAACAGGAAAGTATTTGTTTAATTTGTCATACCAGTGCATCAAATCATCCTTTACATTTTTAATTTCGAAAAAACCCTGTGGAATGGAAAACTTCTTCCAATCTTGCTTTTTTCATAGTATGCTTAACCTATCATATTTAATGATAACGAATGACAAGTGAAGGAGAATTGCCAATGATTAACGTCCTTTTAATAGGCAGTGGCACAATGGGACAAGTTCATGCAAAAGCCTATCAGCAAATGGATAATGTCACATTAGTAGGAGTAGTTGATCAAAATGAACACCATGGACAAATTTTTGCAGAAAATCATTATACGGACTACTATCCTTCATTAGAAAGTGCCTTACAACAATCATCAGTAACAATCGATGTTGTCGATATTTGCTTACCTACTCACGTACATGATGAATATGTCATGAAAGTCGCTGACATAGGTTTACCTATTATTTGTGAAAAACCGATTGCCCATTCATTGGAAAAGGCACAAGAGATGATTACCTACTGTAAGGAAAAAAATGTCCAACTATTCATCGGCCATGTTGTTCGGTTTTTCCCCGAATATGTAAGAGCAAAACAATTAATTGATCAAGGCCATCTTGGAAAAATTGCCATGGTGCGAACAAAACGTGGTGGCGTTTTTCCCACTGCCACGCAACATGATTGGTATGCTGATCAGCAATTAAGTGGTGGAACAATTGTTGATTTAATGATTCATGATTTTGATTTTCTCCGTTGGTGCTTTGGAGAAGTAACTCGTGTATATGCTAAAAGTATAATTGAAAAAAACATCCATCATATCGATTATTCCTTAGTGACATTAAGGTTTGCATCAGGTATCATTGCCCACGTAGAAGGGACTTGGGCTCACAAAGGTTTTTCAAGTTCATTTGAAATAGCCGGTGAAAATGGGGTCATCGATTATGATAGTAACAAAGCCCATTCGATTCAATTATATGAACGAGAACTAGGAACGAACGAAATTATAACAGAGGGGCCATTACTCTATAACCCATATTACCGAGAATTACACCACTTTTTGCAATGTATTAAAGATGGTTCTGAACCAATCGTCACTGCTCATGACGGTTATAAGGCACTTGAAATTGCTCATGCTGCTATACAATCGTTACGAAAACGAAAGCCAATTACATTATTAACAGAATAAAATGGAGGGATCACGATGAAAATAGGTGTCATTAGTATGGCCCACATGCACGCTTATAGTTATTTGGCTGCAATTAAAAAAAGAAATGACGTGGAATTAATCGGTATTGCCGATGACAATGAAGCACGCGGAAAAAAAGCAGCAAAACAATTTACAACAACCTATTATAAACATGTCAATGATTTGTTGGCGATGAACATTGATGCCGTCATCATCACCTCCGAAAATAGTCGACACGAAGAACACGTTATTGCTGCAGCGAATACAACTACGCATATTTTGTGTGAAAAACCACTTGCCCCTACCGTTGAAGCGAGTAAGAGAATGATTGACATCTGTGAAAATGCTGGTGTCATCCTACAAGTCGCCTTTCCTGTTCGTTTCCACACGAGCATTAAACGGGCAAAACAAATAATTGATGACAATCAAATAGGGGATATTTTAGCCATCTCTGGCACAAATAGAGGTAAATTGCCTGAAGGATGGTTTGTTGATAAAAAGCTGTCTGGTGGTGGTGCTGTTTTAGACCATACCGTACACGTCGTTGATGTGATGAGATGGATCATGAAAGCAGAAGTTTCCGAAGTATATGCTGAAATCGATACCCGTTTATCCAATTTACCAATTGATGATTGTGGGCTCGTCACCATGGAATTTGATAATGGTGTTTTTGCCACACTAGATTGCAGTTGGTCCAGAAATAGAGCTTATCCAACTTGGGGTGATGTCACAATTGACTTCATTGGATCGAAAGGTAATTTACATGTAGACATTTTTCAACAAAAGTTACACTTATACCATAATGACGGTGTCACTTGGGATTATTGGGGCGATGATATGGATGAATTATTAATCGGTGACTTTATTAAAACCGTTCGTACCGGTAGGACTCCATCTGTGACAGGATGGGATGGATTAAAAGCTGTTGAAGTTGCCGAAGCAGCCTACAAGGCAGCAGAAAGAAAAGAGGTAGTTTTGCTAAATAGTTAATATTTCTAGGTGACTTCCCTAGTGTTAACAAATGACTCTGACAGAAAAAAGGAGGATTCGAATCCTCCCCTTCCGTATAAATTCTACATTTGTTGATAGTCATTTCAAAACTAGTATTCGATAGATTCAGTGACATATTCGGCAAAATAATACACACCAAAATTATCTAAATTTACTTCATACCCCTTCAAGCATATCCCGTCGTTGATAACCAATATAACCAATGAACATCAAAATAATGCTAATTATAGTTATTGTGATGAAAACTACTACATTGAAATTATCGACTGGCATCTGTGGGATCCAGCTTTGAATCGCTGTTTTTAAAAACCATTCCGGTAAGTCTATCATTCCTTCAAAATAATTTAATATGAAAGAATAGGCAAGATATACATAAACAATTTTCCCCACCCTTGGTACCCATCCTAAAGCCAAAGCAGAGATGCCAATAAAGAATAAAATGGATGGTAAGAAGTTGTAACCTGCAGTAAGAAAATCAATGACATCCATTGTAGGATTATCTCCCATCACCATGACAGCCGTACCGCCAAGCCCTCCGGCTGCTAATAATGTCCCTATGATACCTGCTAAAATAGCAATACTAATAGTCGTCCAATAGAGTTGGCTCCGCGTTACTTTAGTCGCATAAATTTGACTTAAGCGTAACTGGCTCTCCTCAGTGAACAATTTATTGACGATGGCAATTGGTAAAATGGAAACTAAACAAATCATCACCATGATAATCATTGCCGTAAATGATTCTTCAATAGTGAATCCTGATTGACTAAACATTTGTTTCATCATGTCGTTACTTTCTAGAAAAGTTTGCATGTCTCCATAAATCGAACCGTAAGCTGCCCCCAAAATAATGAAAGCAATCATCCAACTAATGATAATCCCTTTGTTAATTTTAATAAATAGTCCACGCACAGATAACAAAGTATCTTTTGCATTTGCCCGACCTTCCCTTTCCGGGAGATAACCAGCCCCCATATCACGGGCCCCTTCGAGTACAAATGCAACAACAACTACAATAATAGCGAATATGATAGCAAAAATTATTGGATACCAGTTATTTTCCGTAAAAGGATAAGTGAGATATGTCCATCCAAGCGGATTTATCATAGAAAAATCCACATGAGATATATCTGTTCCCGCCCGAAGAATATATAGTAAACCAATTATCCCAAGCGATGAACCTGTTGCGGCAGTAGATGATGGCATGATTTGAGCCATCAAAAGTGCAATCCCAGCACCGATAATTCCAGCCATTCCAACCGTTATCCCAAATAACATAGAACCTTCAACAGTAATTGTATCGGCACCAAAGCTAATCATTACCACTGCAATAAAAATTCCCAACAGGATATTAATGAAAATTGCTTCCATCATGGTTGCAAGTGAATTGGCCTGTCGTCCGACTTGAAATGATCGAACAAGTTCTGTAAGTCCAAGATCTTCTTCCTTACGTGTATGACTTACGACGTGTAAAATTGACACAATGATCGTAAATAACCCACAGAATAATAACATTTCATGGGCATACATGGCCCCTAAAGTATAATCCGTTGCGGTTTCTATTGGTGTGGGACCAACCATCGATATCATCGCGGGATTTTTCATTGTTTCGAACATCCCGATTAGCCCTTGCCCTTTTGCTATCTCTTTAAAAGCTGGGACAAAACCAGAAGAAAATAATCCAAGACCTAAAATCCATATCATGATCTTTTTCCAATCACGTTTTAAATATTGCAAAAGCAACGTATCCCAACGTGCAAATTTTTCTTTCATACTATTTCATCCTCCTTTCCTCCTATTCTGCTTAGTTCTCATAATGACGCATAAATAAATCTTCGAGAGTTGGTGGTACGGCTTCAAACTTTTTAACATCTAGTTTAGTAGCTTCCATTAAAATTTCATTGATATGTTGATGATCAGCTGAAAAAGTTGCTTGATTATCTTTTTGTATGAAATCATGTACACCATTGACAGTAGACATTTGAGCAATGTCGCCATTTGTTGCTAAAGTGACAGTAGAACGGGTTAGGTGGCGTAATTCATCAAGGGAACCAGTTTCTACAATTTCACCTTGACGTATAATGACCACCTTATCTGCTAAACGTTCCACCTCACTTAAAATATGAGAAGATAATAAAATTGATTTACCAGACTCTTTAATCTTTCCAACTTCCTCTTGGAAAATTTGCTCCATCAAAGGATCAAGTCCCGAAGTTGGTTCATCAAAAACATATAAATCTGAATCAACGGATAATGCCGCAATCAGCCCAACCTTCTGTCGATTTCCTTTAGAATACGTTTTTGCTTTTTTCTTTGGGTCTAATTCAAACCGTTCAATGAGATAATTACGTTTATCCTTGTTGCCACTTCCATGTAACTTAATGAACAGGTCAATAATTTCACCACCTGTGAGATTGCCCCAAAGTGAAACATCGCCTGGGACATAAGAAATACGTTTATGAATTTCAAGACTATCTTTCCAAACGTCCCTCCCAAATATTGTCGCATTACCTGCATCCCGTTTAATAATCCCTAACAAAATTCTGATAGTTGTTGATTTACCAGCTCCGTTGGGGCCGATAAAGCCTACTACTTCCCCAGCGTTTACCGTAAATGTTACATTCTTTAACGCCTGAAACTTCCCGAACTTTTTTTGTAAATCATCTACTTTTACAATTTCCGTCATGACATTAACACTCCTTATTTTAAAAACTTTACTCTCTTTAATTAAGCACTTTTAAATTTAAAGGGATTAAGTTCATGTCTAATCACCTGTTTTGAAAGGTTCTAATTTAATCAAGACCCTTAATTTCGCCCATATTTCAACATTATTTATAGAAACTCTTCTTTAGAATCTCAGCATAACTTCTCCACTCTTCAAAATACTGTTTGCCAAATTCCCCAATGTCTTCAAATGAATTTATTTGACTAAGTCCTTTTTCACCGAAGCCAAACATCGTCCAATGTAGGATTTCAATTGCTTTTTCGATATCAATTTCTTCACGGAACTTGGAGAGGTCAATGTTGTCATAAAGATTTTCTGTGCTTTGATTGTAAATAGGTTTTATCTTTTGCTTAATCATGCCCTTTACCTCTGCAGATTCCTCTATATTTGTAGAGGCTAGGAAATCAAATACTTGTGGGAATTTTTGCTGAATATGAATTTTTTCATATCCTATATTTTCAATTCTCTTAAAAATATCCGCTTCGTCGAGATCTATCTTTTCAACAATTTGGTTAATAATTTGCACACTATAATCGATTAAGTAGGCATAAAGATCCTTTTTGCTTTTAAAATAATTAAATAATGAACCTTTTGAAATATTAGCTAGTTTTACAATTTCATTAGTTGATGCTTTGTCAAAACCATTTTGGACAAATTCCTTCAATGCAGCATTAATAATTTGCTTTTGTTTTTCCGATGTTAACTTATGAAATTTAGAATAAATAAAATTAACCTCCTTAGCAAAAGCATAATATGATTGACCAGATTGGTCATTTGTGTGTATATAGGTATTATAACAATTATGACCACTTTGGTCAATTAGATGTTATGTAAATTTAAAAGTGAAAAACCCGAAACCCCGTTTAAAAAATAACAATATTACTTTTTTAAACGGAGGATACTTCTTATGTGCTTCCAAATTAAAATAAAAAAACTGCCTCAGGGATATTTTCCCAAAGCCAGTTTATTTTAAAGCAATACATCTATTTCAGATTCTTCCTCGAACTTTTCGAGTAATTTGTTAATGACTTTATCGATTTTTTGTAATTCTAATGTTTTTTGTAGTTCACCCTTTATTTGATCATAGTCAGCAATATTTTCAATTTCTTCTTTTAAATCATCGTACATTTCTTCCACTTCATTTTCTGAAACATCTACTTTGACGAAGTCTTGTATATATTGCTTTCTCGCCAATTCGAGCTTCATTTGGCTTTCAATTGCCTCTTCTGTGTAATTAAATTGTTCACGCATTCTTTCATAACCAACAATATTCACCTTTTTAATTTCTTCTATCGTTTCGGTTATTTCTTTATCTGATATGGTAATGCCTTCTTTTTCTGCCATTTGCATAAATAATTCTTTTTCCAATATGGATTCAATTGTTAATTGTTTAACATTATTAGGGTCGACTTCCTCACTCGTATCTGAAACCAACTTTTTGATTTGTAAATACATATGGTTATAAGTATTACCAAAGAGTTCCTTCCCATTAACAGTTGCTACTAATTCATCCTCTGGTAATTTTTCTTCATCTGTTAAAACGATGGCTTCTTTTTCATGATCTTCATTTTTTTCGTCTGCTTCCTCTTTGCCACATGCGGCCAAAATTAATACAACAATAATGCTAATAATGATCATTATTTTTTTATTCATTATGGCAAACCCCTTTTATCAACTTCTTTTACTCAAACGTTTATTTAATCCTCTAATTCATTGACTATTTTTTTTGGAACATCCTTTTTTTCAATAAATTCATACGTCACAATTTTGTCCCGTTTGATATGTAATTTAACATATGGTTGAGTAAAATCTACTGTATTAAATGTGAAAGTTTGTGTTCCTTTATCTCCATCTTCACTAATTGCATCAATCGTCAATTGAACCGTTTCAAATTGCTTTGGTACAGAAGAATCCGAAACAATCCCATATTGGTAAGTTGTCTCTGCACCAATCCCTTTTTGAAAAACAAGTAAGCTTGTGACACCAATTAAAACGATGATTAAGACAGTAATAATGACATTTTTCATGATGTTCCTCCCCATCAATCTCCACAAGGCTTTCTATAATTTATTATGGTAAAATAACATCTTATTTTTTATTTCTGTTATATTACTATCATATCGTAACATGTTCCACAAAAATATTCATCCATTAGTAGATAAAAATAACTGCTAGGACAATTTGTCCTAACAGTTATTTTTTTACTGTATGCTTTGGTCAATTTCCTTTGCCATTTCACTAACGGAAATTAGGCCCCCACCTGACAAGTACCAAAAATCAGGATCTAAATAATAAATACGGTCATTTTGATATGCCTTCGTTCCTTCTGTAAGTTTGTTCTCAACAATTTGTTTAGCCGATCCACCTTCACCTATAGCAGCACTTCTGTCAATGACATACAATATGTCCGGATCCACTTTTCCAACATGTTCAAAGGAAATCGTATTGCCGTGTGTTGACACTTCGATATTTTCATCTGCTGCTGGAACCCCAAACACATCATGAATGATTCCAAATCGGGAACTTGGTCCAAAGGCACTGATTTTGTCATCATTGGCTAAAATAATTAATGCCTTTTCATCTGCTGCTTCAGCTTTTTCTTTCACTTGGTCAATCGTTTGTTCAATCTTTCCAAGCTCTTCCTCAATTTCCGCTTCTTTTTCGAAGACTTTTCCGATGACTTCTAAGTTTTCCTTAAATGACTCCATATACCGACTAGTGTCTACCCCTAGGAAAATGGTGTCACCAAGTTCTCCCAATTGATCATATAAATCGGATTGTCTTCCTGAAATAATAATTAAGTCCGGATCAATTTGAGATATTTTTTCAAAATCAGGTTCTTTTAAACTTCCGACATTCTCATAGTCATCACTTTCATATTTTTCTAAGTATGATGGAATGTTTCCTTGGGGAACCCCAGTTACTTCAATGCCTAATTTATCTAACGTATCTAACACTCCAAAGTCAAATACGACAACTTTTTCTGGATTAATGGTAACCTCGGTTTCTCCCAATTCATGTGTAATGGGTGTTGTTTTCCCTTTTTCCTCTTTCGTTTCATCTCCATTACCACAAGCAACGACAATCATAAGTACCGTCACAAATAATAATGTAACTATCGTTTTTTTCATACAATTTTTTCTCCCAACTTTTAAAAGTATACGCAAATGCGTTGATCATCAATTTCTTTAATATCAATATCCATGTCATAAATGTCTTTTAATACACATTGGTCAATAACATCACAAGTCGGCCCTTGTTTGACAATTTTGCCATCTTTTAGGGCAACAATTTCATCTGAGTAACATGAAGCAAAGTTGATGTCATGAATCACAATGACAATCGTTTTTCCCAATTCATTCACCAAACGACGTAATGTTTTCATAATTTGTACTGCATGTCGCATGTCTAAATTGTTTAATGGTTCATCTAGTAAAATAAAATCCGTATCCTGGGCTAACACCATTCCGATATAAGCACGTTGACGTTGCCCACCACTAAGTTCATCTAAAAATTTATGTTGTAAATCCTTTAATTCCATGTAATCAATTGCTTCATCAATTTTTGCCCAATCAGTTCTATTTAATCTACCTTTTGAATGCGGAAAACGACCGAAAGAAATGAGTTCACGAACAGTTAATTTTACATTCATCGTGTTTGATTGTTTTAAGATGGATACTTTTTTAGCTAGTTCACTTTCCTTTGCTTTGCTAATATCCTCCCCATCAATCGTAATTATTCCCTCATCTCGAGCAATCAGTCGACTTACCATAGAGATCAACGTACTTTTTCCTGCTCCATTCGGACCGATAAAGGAAGTAATTTTTCCTTTAGGAATCGTTAATGAAACATCATCGATAACTACCTTCTTATTATACGATTTAAATACGTTCTTAATATCTACCATGATTTATTCTCCTTTAACAATAAGTAAATAAAATAAATTCCACCGACAAAATTGATGATGACACTTAGTGTCGTTTGAAATACAAAAATTCTCTCAACAATAATTTGACCACCGACTAAAGCAATAATACTAATTAAAACAGAACCTAATATGATATAAAAATGTCGATACGTTTTTAAAAATTCATAAGTGATATTGACTACGAGTAATCCCAAAAAAGTAATGGGCCCTATAAGTGCTGTCGCGATTGAAATGAGGACAGCGACAATAATGAGCAAACGTTTAACTACGTAATTGTATGGAACCCCTAAGTTTGTTGCATGATCTTTTCCTAACGCAAGCACATCGAGATATCGATAAAATCTAATAAAGTATATAACAACAATGAATATAAGCGCAATTGATAAGTAGACAAGATTTGTATTGACATTGTTAATGCTAGCAAACATTTTATCTTGAGCAATCATAAATTCGTTAGGATCAATTAACACTTGCATAAATTGTGTGAAACTACTGAAAAAGGTACCTAAAATCATTCCTACTAGTAGAAGAATGTAGATGTTATTCCCTTCTCCTTTGAACAGTAACTGATAAAAGAGTAAGGAAAATATAATCATAACCCCTATTGATAATAAATAATTCCATTGACTACTCATTAAAATGAGTGTTCTAGAACCAAAAATATAGATAATAAATGTTTGTGTTAATAAGTATAGAGAGTCTAACCCCATAATACTCGGTGTTAATATCCGATTATTAGTAATTGTCATAAAGATTGTCGTCGAGAAGGCAATTGCACCACCTGTCACAATAATGGCGACAATTTTTATCAATCGTCTCGGTAAAATATAATCAATGTTACCGGTTAATTGGTATACGACATAAAAGATTGATAGGGCTAGGGCAATGGCAGCGAGAATGATAGTTTTCTTTTTATAATCCATATCGTTTTCTCCTTAAGAGTAGGAACAAGAATACTCCACTCCCAATTACTCCAACTGTTAAATTAATTGGAATTTCATATGGATAAATGATCAGCCTGCCAATCATGTCACAAACAAGTACAAATATAGCCCCTAAAACAGCCGTATGTATTAAATTGTTTTTCAAATGATCGCCTTGATATATAGTGACAATATTAGGAATAATTAAGCCAAGAAAAGGAATGACTCCTACGGATAAAACGACAGATGCCGTAACCAAAGCCGAAATTATTAATCCTAGATTGACAACTTGACGGTAATTTAAGCCTAAATTCTTTGAAAATTCTTCTCCCATTCCTGCAATTGTAAATTTATTTGCATAGAAGTATGCAATAACTAACGTAGGTATACTTATATATAGTAGTTCATAGTTTCCACTCATGATCATCGAGAAATCACCTTGCATCCACGACGTCATGTTTTGAATAAGGTCATTTTTATAAGCAAAAAATGTCGCAAGTGAACTAATGATACTACCAAACATTAAGCCAACCAGTGGAATAAATACGGGATCTTTAAACTTAATATGTTCTAAAATTTTCATAAAAATAAATGTCCCTAAAAGAGCAAATGCAAATGAAATTGAAATTTTTATGATGGGACTTGCAGCCGTAAATACCATTAAGGAAACTAAAATTCCAAACCTGGCAGCATCTAAAGTTCCAGCTGTCGTCGGTGATACGAATTTATTTTTGCTTAATTGTTGCATGATTAGACCAGCAATACTCATACTTGCTCCCGCGATTAAAATACTCATTAATCGTGGAATTCTACTGATAAGCATAATTTCTACCTGATCTTCTGTCATCTTGAATAAATCAAGTGGTGACAAATCTGCTACTCCAATAAATAGAGAGACAAATGACAATACTAATAGGGCGGTTACTAAATAACGTAGCTTCATTGTATAAAATCTCACTTTATAAACATTATTATCTTTTACTCATTCTAATTAAGAATGAGATTCATTATCAATTAGGTTCTAAGTGAAGTATATCACACCCTAAATTATAAAGTAAAGGAATTTTTATTATTATGATTGATTCTTTTGATAAATATCGTTGTGAGCGTTGTTATGATGGGAATTAAATGGATACTTTTTTGAAACGATTGGGATGTACCATTAACGGATGGATATCAATTACATGATTCCATCCACCTTAAAAGAAATTGTCCCACGTAACCCTCCATTTACATAATAGCTATAAAAAGTCTCCCCGCATCGTTGTAATAATTCCACTATGTCTTTAAATGGTGGTATATCACGGTAACCAATGTCGCAAGAAAGTTGCTCACTGTTAAAGAACCCGTTAAAGAGGAAAATGATAGCCGTGAGAAGGTCGCCCACGGCTAGAGAATCCATTAAATAAGAAAACTGGGGCCGTGAGAAATCTGCCCACGGCTAGTAAATCCATTAAAAGGGAAAA
>DKGO01000026.1 GCA_002453315.1 Caryophanales bacterium UBA6768
TAAACTGTGCGATATAGTCTTTTCCATCTTGATAGGGAACAATGACTGGAGTCGTCTCATTATGAATTACCCGGAAATGCCTTGCTGCCGTTCGGTAACTATTGGCGTTCACTAATGGAAAGCTTTCATTCCATTTATTGCGATACGCTATGCAGAAACTGTTACTTTCCCTAGATCCCCCTAACAAAATAGACAAGTCAGTGTTTAATTTAGGTAGTAAATAATTTAAATCTTTAGTAAACGATGTATAAAACTCTTGAAAGTAACGAGACAATGCTTCCAAAGATAATATATCTCCACCATGCGTTTCCGAGTCTTGGTTTAAATCAACTAGTAATTTTCTTGTAATTTCTTTGCCAGTCTTTATCTCTTTTAGTCGGTCCACATTTTCTTCTCCATGATCTATAATATAAACTTCTCTTGTATCGACTTCTCCATGGCGATTACACCTTCCAGCTGCTTGGGCAATTGAATCAAGTCCGGCTAATGATCGAATGACACAATCAAAACTAATATCTACTCCCGCTTCGATTAATTGTGTGCTTATACAAATTAGTTTTGTTTGCTTATCCAAATATTTGCGTACTTTTTCTAAAATATCGTTTCTATGTGCTGCACACATTGAAGTACTAAGATGAAAGAGGATTATATTATCTTCTTTTTGTTCCTCTAACATTTTAAATAAGTTTCTAACAACAGACTTTGTGTTCAGAATGACAAGCACACTATCTTTTATTTCCAATTGTCGGAATATGAATTGGGTTAGTTTTTTATTTGTATATTTTTCGGATGACGCTTTATCGATAACTTCCACACGTTTAAAAGCATCTATGACCCCAGGTAAATTTTTTATAATCTCTCCATCAGGATTAATATTGAGTCGATGCTCAACATAATCTAGGGCAGGTTGCGTAGCAGTACATAAAACAATACTTGCATTCGCTTTCTTACTTAAGAAATTTAAAGAACGATTAAATAAAGACACGCAATGTGTTGGTACTTTTTGAACTTCATCAAAAATAATGATAGATTCTGCTAAGTTATGTAATCTTCTAACATTTCGACTACTATGTGCATAAAAAACATTCAAAAATTGAACCATCGTCGTAAAAACAATTGGAGAATCCCAGTTATCTTTGGCTAACATTAGTTTTCTATTTTTTTCTGACATATAAATATCCTCTTCGTTAGCCGGATCATCAATAATAACATTTGAATGATGTTCTAAAACATTCAGATCATCTTGAACAATATCCCGAATTTCTCGCGCATTTTGCTCAATAATTGTCGTATATGGAACAACATAAATAATCCTTTTTTTATCATGCTTTTTTGCATGCTTTAAAGCATAACGAAAACTTGCTAAAGTCTTCCCCCCTCCTGTTGGAATTGAAAGCGTGTAAATGCCAGAAGGCTCTTTGGCGAATTGTTCACATTGTTCAGACATATCGGTACGCAAAATATTAATCGGAGAGTGGGCTTGTTCATTTTGTTTAAAGGTAGCCAGTTTCCTTGTCAATTTTTGATAGTAATCTGCAAACAATAACCGCGTTTCTTTATTCCTTTCCTCTTCTGAAGATGATGTAACGTTTTGAACAAATTCACGAGTATTCGTTCGATCAGCATCAATAAGGCAGCTATATATATATTTTGTTAAAAACATCATTTGGAATTCTAACTCATCCGGATGTAACGTTTTTAGAAACCCCTTTAATTCACTTTCGGCTTTTTCAACATAAGCATAAACTTCAGATTCTGGCATAACTTTCTGGAAAAAAGTTTCTTTAGTTTCAGTGAATTCTTCTAATTCTTTATCCCTCACCCGTTTTAAATAGGGCGATGTTATGCTTTCAGGAGATAAATAATCGTGTAAATATGAATGATGCGATATAATAACGTTTCCAATTATTTCGGCAATTAATTTTTGATAGATTGTACTTTTTTCATGCTTATGAAAAAAGTTGTATAATAACTTTCCTCCTGCAGTTGAATGATCTACACTGCCCCTGACTGGAGCATTTTTCGGATCATAAACGGCCTTCCAAATATAATCGGTAAAAGCTGTTGAATATTTCCCTAAGTCATGTAGCATTCCTGCTAGTCCAGCAAGATGCTTTACATTTAACTTTTTACCAAGCTCTTCAGCTAAACCTTTTACTCCTAAGAGGTGTTCTTCATTCGTTTGTATACAATTGTCCTCTTCCCGAATGTGAGCAATTGATTTCATGATTTAGAATCACACCTTTCTTCCCATAATTGCAGATCAAGTAAATATATGGTAAAAAGGGACCATTTACCCCTCATTACAACATAAAACAACTTTAGATACAAGCAAAATTCGATATTATTTGAGGGAATGTGAGCTTGCGAAGAATGTTGAATTTTTTATTCAAATGAAATACTATGCTTTGTCATGCTTAATTGGAAGACTAAAAAAGAACCTCACAAGGTGGATATTTTTAAAAGATACGAACTGAAAAAAGTAGCATGTTCACTCATTTGTGAATTTCTAATTAATCTTTTTCTTTTCACGACTGAGGGTAGAGAATACTTTCACAATTTGATTCAGCATACTCAATAAGCCGACTCACTTACTTTATCGACGCATCTCCTCATAAAGATAATCGGGGATTTCCATGACACCATTGTTAATATGTGCGTTAAAAAAATAAGGAATCGTGACAGCTCCTTTTATAGGATATCGAACATCAAAAAGCATCGTACCTAATGAATCTGTCCAATCTATTGCGACTTCTTCCCCTGTTGGCATTTCGAATTGAGCCGAAAACTCTCTTGTGCCTAAATACGGGTGTTGAAAACATTGACCCTTTGACAAGCGCCGATTAAACATTGATTCATACTTAATAATACTTTGTGATGATTCAGCTTCTAAAGCAATATCAGCATCAACAATATAGGAAACATCCTTTAAGACTAATAAGTGTTTTAATTGTCTCATATCATCTGAAAACTTATCTTTAGGTTTGGTCATAAAATTAGTATTGCTATTCGCTTTTTGAACGATTTCATTTCTTAATATTGAGTGGAATACAGGATTTTTCAATACTGTAATCCTTTTTATTCGATAGTGAAAATCGGGCTTCCACAAAATGGATTTCAGTGCACCTCTAGCAACTGAAGGTGTCATAATTGGATAACTTGTCCTTACTATCTTTCTTTCCGCCCGGATAAAAAAAGCAAAATCTCCGGAAAGCTTTACCTGTACTGTAGCTGTATATGTTCCCATAAACTATTCCCCTTTCAGAAAATTCTGAGTTTCTATAATAGAAATCACCCCCTTTTATTTTTACTTTTTAAAATAGGTGAAAGGATGAAGAAACTTTGAAATAATTACACGTCGTACTAACACAATTCTGGTCTCAGTTTTCCGCAATTAATCGCATTTAGCTATCAGCTAATTTTTTATCATGCTAATTAAATAATCCCTATCCTAGACACTTCTGATATTTCCTCATAAATCCTATTCAATTTCTGTAGTTAAATTGATAAGTGATATGACTTATTCACGGATCCTATTCCAATTCTTCTAAATTTATGATTATCACAGCATAATTATTCTGATAATTCAAATAAATATAAATTAGCCCCTTATCAATTTGCATAGCAAAAAAAGATAAGAGGCTAATTCATGATATTCATACATTTAATTTCAATCCACGCACTTAAGGTGGGTGCGACATAATCATGATGTTTTTACAGTGATTGCAGACGATATTTCAATCCACACACTCAAGAAGAGTGCGACCATAAGCAGTCATTAAGCCGATTATTGCCGGTGTATTTCAATCCACGCACTCAAGTCAAGAAGAGTGCGACAGGGGCATCTTTACGATCCTTCACTTCCTGTAGCTTATTTCAATCCACGCACTCAAGAAGAGTGCGACCTGCATCCCCGGAACGTTTTCAAGATCGACAATTATTTCAATCCACGCACTCAAGAAGAGTGCGACTAGCAGTTTGCGATATATGTCAAGTAGGACTTTTATTTCAATCCACGCACTCAAGAAGAGTGCGACCTGATTATGAGTTTGTAGAAACATCGACTGTATGTATTTCAATCCACGCACTCAAGAAGAGTGCGACTAAGGGGTTTATATTGGAATCATTGGGGTACTTTATTTCAATCCACGCACTCAAGAAGAGTGCGACTTCTAGCTGTTTTAACAGTAGTGATTAAGGGGGTATTTCAATCCACGCACT